>JBGTLE010000029.1:0-21226 GCA_041744295.1 Pyrinomonadaceae bacterium
GTTTGCTTCTACGCCGCCGAGGTCGCGGTCTCTCTCGTCTGACTGCTGATCTGGTAGATCGCTTCCATGACCGCCGATCGAACTTCCGACGGCAACGATCCACGCACCGCAAGGCGTCGAAACGCGGGCACGATCTCCGGCTGGCCACTCAACGCGAGCAACTTCACAACCGCGAGACGCACTTCGATGTTCGGATAATCCTCGATAGCCTTCATCAGCGGTTGCACTTCGCCGGCCTTCGCCATCAGGAACAACAGCGAAAAGGCATCGTAGGTTTTTTCGCGGCTTTCGCCGGTCAGGTTTCCAATCGCATCGCTTGCCAGTCCCGACGCTGCCAGGGACGAACCGATCCGGCGTCGTCGTTCCTGCGAACCCTCACGCAATGCTCTGGTAAACGAAGCCGCACGATCCGGATGTACCCAGTAAAGCGCACGAGCCGCGGCGTTGCGAACGTCCGGCGACTGATCGTCAAACGCTCGGCTGATGTGATGAAAGGCATCGTCGCCGCCAAGCCGCGAAAGATCTGTTAAAGCCGATGCCCGATCGCTCGACTCATTACTATTCAATCTCCTGATCAATTCTGCTGGAATGCCTGAGTCGTCGTCGACGGGGGCGATTCCCTTTTCCTGTCGCAGGACCTCGATACCCTTGGCTTCTGCGCCGGCACGGGGCGAATTGTCAACTGATTCAAATTCCGCATAGTCCGGAACGACCGGCAGATCTACGTGTTCGTTGCGCTCGAGCGAAACATCGATCCATGCAATCTCTGACTCATCGAGTCCCTCGGAAACTTCAGAAATTTGGGATTCCGCCGGCTGCGAAGAGATCTCGATTTCCTGCTGGCCCACAAATTGGTGTCCTGCCTGGACGAGCGACTCGGATGCGACGCGGTCCTGCACCTCACCACGTTCGTGCTCTTCCTGGAGCCGCGCTTCAACTTCCGCTCGCGCCTGAGTGACGGCTAGTTCCTGGACCTCGGTTCGTTCGCGTTCTTGCTGCCACTGCGCCTCAGCTTCCGCACGTCGTTGCGCTTCTTCATCCGCGCGCTGCCTCATCTCCGCAGTCAGTCTTTCTCGTTCTGCTTCCGCTTTCAGGCGAGCGGCTTCTTCCGCACGCAGGCGAGCAGCTTCGAGTTCCAATCGCTCTTCGGCGTCCTCACGTTGGCGAGTTTCCTCTTCCGCTCGCTGACGAGCTTCCGCGGCCAGCCGACGAGTTTCCTCTTCGGCCTTAATGCGAGATGCCTCTTCTTGACGAAGGCGGGCTTCCTCAGCTTTCAACTGTTGTTCTGCTTCAAGTCGTTGTTGTGCTTCTTCTTCAGCACGTTGCCGCGCCTCTGCGGCCAGGCGCTGTGTTTCCTGTTGTGCTTTCAAACGCGCTGCTTCTTCCGCCTGGCGACGCTCTTCCTGCTCTTGCAACAGCGCTTCGGCCTGAGCTCGGCGCTGCGCCTCTTCCTCCGCGCGGAGGCGAGCTGCTTCCGCCATTCGCTGCGCTTCTTCCTCAGCTTGTCGGCGAGCTGCTTCCTGTTCCTGGTGACGGGCCTGCTCTTCCTTCAGGCGGGCTTCCATCTCCTGGCGTCGTTTGGTTTCGCTTTCTATCCGTCGCCGCTGCTCTTCTTCGGCGCGCCGCAGAGTCTCGATCTCGGTTCGAATTCGTTGCTCTTGCTCAGCGCGCTGCCGGCTCTCTTCTTCTGCCTTTTTGCGCAGCGCCTCTAACTCAGTCAAGCGCTGCTCATCTACTTCAGCCTGTCGTCGCGCAGCTTCCTCCATCTGACGATGCTGATGTTCGGCTGCCCGGCGAGACTGCTCCAGGCGTTGTCGCTCTTCTTCAACGCGGCGGTGCGCTTCAGCTTCGAGACGCTCGCGTTCTTCCGCAAGCTGACGACGGGCCGTTTCCTCTTCAGCTTGCACGCGTTCCTGAGTCTCCGCCAGCAAGCGTGCTTCTTCCTGAGCTTTCTTGCGACTCTCTTCAATCTCACTTCGCCGTCGCACGAGTTCGGCAGCAGCCTGCACCAAGGCTTCCTGCTCCATCTGCAGCCGCTGAGACTCGAGCTCGCGATGCTGTTCCGCTTCCCGCTTTACGCGTTCTTCTTCCAGGCGTTGGGCCTCGGCTCGGATAAGCGCTTCTTCTGCCTGACGCCGTGCCGCTTCTTCGGCCTTCAAACGTTGTTCTTCTTCATACTGAAGACGAGCTTCTTCCAAAGCCTGGCGGCGGGCTTCAGCTTCCGCAAGCTTGCGGGCTTCCACGGCTATCCGACGAGCCTCAGCCTCCGCTTCCGCTTTGATCCTTGCTTCTTCTGCTAATCGGCGTGCCTCAGCCTCCGCCTTAATTCTCGCTTCTTCGGCCAAACGTCGAGCTTCGGCTTCCGCTTCGGCGCGAAAGCGAGCCTCTTCAGCCAGGCGACGCGCTTCAGCTTCAGCTCTGAGACGGGCCTCCTCTTCTAAACGAAGACGCATTTCGGCTTCTGCTTTGAGCCTTGCCTCTTCCTCGGCACGGCGTCGCATTTCTTCTTCGATCTTGCGTCGCATCTCTTCTTCCGCACGTCTGCGGGCTTCTTCTTCAGCGAGTTTTCGCGCAGCTTCGGCATCGGCGCGCTTGCGAGCGAGTTCTTCAGCAGCGCGTCGCAGAGTCTGCGCTTCAAGCTGGAACCGCGCTTCTTCTTCGGCGCGAAGGCGGGCTTCTGCCTCAACCCTTATTCGTTCTTCGTGCTCACCCTTGAGCCATGCCTCTTCTTCAACAATTTGTCTCGCGGCTTCTTCGGTCGCACGTCTGCGCG
This sequence comes from Pyrinomonadaceae bacterium, assembly GCA_041744295.1. Lineage (GTDB taxonomy): Bacteria > Acidobacteriota > Blastocatellia > Pyrinomonadales > Pyrinomonadaceae > PSRF01. The sequence goes on from JBGTLE010000029.1 coordinate 2,774, forward strand.
CTTCTTCTTCAGCGCGAACGCGAGCTTCCTCTTCCGCTCGCAATCGGGCTTCGACTTCCGCGCGCAACTGCGCCTCTTTGTCTGCTCTTTGACGCGCCTCTTCGTCAGCGCGGATGCGAGCTTCAACTTCGGCTCGCAGCTGGGCTTCCTTTTCAGCTTTCACGCGGGCTTCTTCTTCGGCCTTGCGGCGCGCGAGTTCGGCTTCGCGTTTACGATTCTCGAGTTCGTCTGCAGCGCGTCGCAATGCTTCTTCTTCGATAAGCAACCGCTTTTCTTCGGCGGCGAATTTGTCTTCGGCAGGCGGCATTGGGAGCGGCGGCAGGACGGACTGGACGGGCGGTGTGACCTCGACCGGCGGCGGCGAAACCAGCGATGAGGCCGTGACCGGGGCATCGGCTTCGCGCAACTTCAACGAGTCAACAAACTCAAAAAATTCGTCGCGTTCCTCCCGGTTCCCTACAGGCTTTTGCTTTTCAACAACTCTCAGAAGTGGCCGTTCAGTAGCGCTGGCGTGCTTGGCTTCTGTGACCTGGATTGAATTGATCGCATGGCGGATGACTGCCTCGGGTAACTGCCTGCTATTTTCTCTCAACAGAAGTTCGTTTAGCGCGGGCAAGGCCTCAGGATCGCCGATCTGGCCCATCGATTCGACGGCTGAGCGGCGAACCTCCGGAGCACTGTCGTGCACCGCTGCAATCAAATGGGGCGTGCCGGATGGATCTCCAATGATTCCCAACTTCCTGGCAGCCGCAGCACGTTGCGCGGGGGAGTCGGCAATCCGCAAGTCGCGGGTGGCTTCGACAAAATATCCATGACCAATAAACGCCCGGCGAGCTGGTTCATGCTGTTCAGTGTTCCGGCTGCTGATTGCCGAAAGGAGCGCCGCCGCAACGACCTGGCGCGTGATGGCATCCTTGGCGTCGATTATTTGGGAATCGTAATCGTGACCAGCGAGGAGTTTTCTGATCTCCGCATCCGCCTGTTCGTAATGAACCGGGGTACTCGAAAATGGCTGTTCTGAAATCAAGTCTTTAGCCTCCGGAGATGGCGAGACACTCTCCGGTACTGGAGGAGTGGGGAGAGTCTCTTTAGTGCGGCTGGTGAGAGGTATGAATGGGCTTTCGGTAGGTACTTCGAGGGCGGGGGCTTCCGGAATTTCCGTCACGGTTTCCGAGAAAGTCGCGATCCTGTCGTCATCGGCAACTATAACGCTTTCACACTCGCGCTGATAAGCGGCAGTCACAACGGCGGTTGCCGGGTCGGCCTTTGGGTGTGAAAGCACTTTGGCAACCGGTGCGGGTTGCACCTTCCTCGGACGACGCCTGATCCGCGAGACGATCCACCAGATCAAAAATGCGATTGCAACAAGAATTATTATGGCAGTGATGATCGTCAAAGTTTGATTCAATCGGTACCACTGCATCCAGTAGCTGTTGCGCCAGTTACTCGCTGCAGACTTGCTTGGACTGTAAGCGGGGGAAGCAGCGCTTGCTGGAGAATCACTCGTCGTTGGCAGTTGGGTTATCGATGAAGGTGAGCCGCCAGCATCCGGCGAAGACGTTGCTGAGGCTGCATTTGGGTCGGCTGTCGTGCCGGAAGTGGACGGCTGAGAAGAACTGTTTGTTCCGGGTTTCACACTGGCGGCATCCGTCGTTGAAGAATCGCGGCGCGAAGATTCGGAAGTGCGACGGTTAATTGAACCGGGATTATTAGTTGTTTGGTCGTTGGCCGGCGCGGCATTTCGCGTTGCAGTTGTCGCCGGGGGCGTCCGCCCGGCTTGATCTCGCTGCTGAGCAGTACCGCTCCAGCGCGACCTATTGGCAGAATCTGCGACTACGCTTCCTGACGGGTTACTGCCTCCGGCGCTTGCAAACACAATATCCAGCTTGTTAGAGCGCTGTTCCACTCGCGCGCTAGCGCCTGGTTGCAGCCAGAAGGAGATTACGACGCTATCGCCAATCATCTGGACCTGAACTTCCTGAAATCCGGACCCGCGGAAGAGTGGTTGAGAGGCGAAGAACTTTGCGGCAGGAATACGCACGTAGAAACGATCGCCTCGTCTGAACGCCTCGTAGTCGTTTAACGCGCCATCGGAAAGTACTGATACGCGAGAACCTTCGGACGCGGTGCCGAGTCGAATTCCGATAATCCGTCTGGGGGTTTTTTGCTGAGCGGCGGAAGGCGCGAGGGCGACGAATACGAAAAGCATCACCGCAGACAAGGCGACGCCGTAGTGCCACTTGTTTCGCAACGATTTGCTAAGTTTCGAGTTCATTAGGGCAATGAGGGGACGACCGCTACGCGAACATTATGCGATGACGGGCGTTTGCAGTCCAGAAGATCAAAAATCGCGCTCATCAAATACTTTCTCTCCCAGCAAAGACTCTGCTTGCGGCTCTTCTTCGATGCTTGTTACTGGTTCCGAAATCGGATCAGAGTCCGCTTCGTTGCTTACCCACACCACTTCAGAAGTCGCTTCTTCCTCTTCCGGTTTAGCTTCCTCCATCTTGTACATCGCTTCAAGCAAAGCAGTCTTCACGTCTTCCGAAACACCGTCCCTGACCGCGAGTTTCTGAAATTGCTCGAACACTTCGGCACGACCGGTGGTTGCCAATAGGTGAACCGCCATCAAGCGAACGTCGTTGCTCTCGTGCTCACAGATGGCTTCGAGAACCGGATCGATCATCCCGGCTTTGGCCAACAGGCAGATTAACGAAAAAGCTTCATAGGCTTGCCGTCTGTCATTGCTGGCGAGCCGTTCGATGTTCTGAGAAACGATGCCGGCTCTGATGCACGCACTCGAGACGTCGGCCAACAAACTGTCGTCAGCCGATTCCATGACTCTGACGTATGCGTCGGCGCGATCAAAGCTGAGACGGCTGAGCGATCTTGCCGCAGCCGCTCTGACTTCTCGGGTCTCGTCAGCCATGCTAATCAGGATCGCGGGGAACACCGACTCGTGATTGATCGATGCGAGACTTGAAATCGCCAGACCACGCAGGTTCGGTTCGCTATCAAACCTCGCCACTCGCGAAAGCATCGTGACTGCGCTCTGAACCTGAAACTGTGCCAGGTCTTTAACCGCAACGGCACGATCCTCGGGATCATCGCCTTCACATTGACTCATCAATTCCGCGAATCGCTCATCGTCTGATGACTCTGGCAGATCTTCTACACTCGACGCGGGCTCGAGGTGTGTGATGTCGTGAATCAAGCCGTTCGAATGACCAGCGCCCAGGAGAGCCGGTTCTGGAACTGCATCAAAAAAGTCTAAGCCCTCAACCGAGCAAGCACTCAAAGCACGGCTCACCAGCGAAGATGGAACATCCGGATGCCGACGAGCCATGTCGAGTAATGCTCCGATAGCGGCGGGCACTTTAAGTTCGCCAATGCTGATTACGGCCTGGTTGCGAACGATTGACTCGTTGTCGTAGAGGCCTTCAAGCAAGAAGGGCAAAGCCGCCGGCGACTTGATCTCACCAAGCGACCGCGCGGCTGAGGTCCGTTCGAATGCATCGGCGGCCATCAAAAGTAAAGCACACTCCCTGGCGACAAAACCGTACTCTTCCAGCGCCTCGCGCGCTCGTCGTCGTGCAGTTTCATCATATTCCGGTGAGGCGATCGTTTTGACAAGAGACGTGACTATCGCTCGGCGATCATCAGGCGCACGGGATGCAAGAACATCCATGCGGTGAGGCTGGCCCAGGATTAACTTCCCCACCTCCTGATCAATGCGGTATGCGCCGAAAAGTGAAGCGGGGGCCGTGACTGGCATCCGCACAACACCCTTTCGTTCTCGCTGTCCACCGCTCACTTGCCGGTTACTCGACTTTACCAACGCCATATCCTCGTTGTTGTTGGCAGCGAACTGTTCAGCAGAGACTTCTGCGACAACTTGATCATTCTGCAGCGGGGTTTCCGAGGGTGTGCGGGAGGTGAGTTTGCGAGAAACAAGCAAACCAAACAGACCCAAAGCGACGACTATCAAAAGACTCGAGCCGGAAAAAATCGAGGCCAGTAACCCGTCTTCGTGAGCAGTGAGCTGCGTGGCCTCTTCCAAAGCTGCCGCATCAGTTTCAGGCGCCTGCTCTGGATTGCTGACTCCGGCAGGTGCATCGACAAAACCATTTCGTCCGGCCGTCGGCAATCCAGTGTCGCCGGTATTGCGTGGGGTGAAGGTTGGTTGATAGGGCAACGTTGAGGAGGTAACGTCGCTTGATGAAGTACTGGACCGAGGCGTCTCAGTATCTCCATAACTGTCAGTGGGCCTGTTTTCCAGCTTGCCATCGACGACGAGATTCAAGCGGTTATCCACTTCCTCGACATTTACACCAACGCCGGGTTTGGTCTGAACGATGATCTCGATCGACCTGCCGACGCGCCGGACTTTTACTCCTTTGCCTCCCTTGACCGAGTCTGCCGCAACTGAGTCCGGCATTACGACGTGAAAGCCCTCGCCGTCCTGCCAGGTCTGTGCTCGGCTCAGAGGTCCGTCGCCAGATATCGAAACCACTGTTCCCCTCGGAGAGTTGGTGGTGCTGACGCTTGTAATGCGGAGCGGGTTGCGCTCCTGTCCATGTGTGATTACGTGTGACGCACTCGCAACAAAGATGAGCAGGAAACTCATCGTGACAAACAAGATGGCCTGGCGAGCAGGTTCCACGTCACTTGTTGAGTTCAAACAAAGCACAGATTTCGGAAAAGAAGATTTCTTCATGACGGGGATTACGGCGGGAAGGATTGGACCCGTTGGGTGGAATGACCGGCTTGGTGTGTTCAGCCTGGAAACTGAGTTGGGCCGGATCGAACGCGACGGCTGAGTTTATTGCTCGTCGCTAAACTTGTAGCCAATGCCCCAAACGGTAAGGACCATCTGTGGGTTGTCCGGGTTCTCTTCGATCTTGGCTCGCAGACGATTGATATGAGAATCGATCGTACGGTCATAGCCTTCGTAAGAGTAGTCCCAGATTTTTTCAAGCAGGTACTTGCGGGGAAATACACGACCCGGGTTTGAAGAGAAGAGCCGCAGAAGATCAAACTCTTTTGGAGTAAGTTCTACCTGACGGTCTCCAATGGTTACTTCCCGCTTGGCGGGATCAATGCGTAGACGGCCACGCACAATCGGCGCTTCGTCGCGTGTCCCGTCAGGGCTCGGGACGTTTCGCGAACGCCGCAGAACTGACTTGATGCGCGCTTCGAGTTCTCTGAGACTGAAAGGCTTGGTGATGTAATCATCAGCGCCCATCTCGAGGCCCAGCACTTTATCAACCACGTCATCTTTGGCAGTAAGCATCAAAATTGGGAGGTAATTTACCTTTTCACGTAATTCCTTGCATACAGCCAAGCCATCCATCTTGGGCAGCATCAAGTCTAAAACGACAGCATCGGGAGGATCTTCGAGCGCCGCCTTTACGCCTGTTAAGCCATCTTCAACGGTTCTCACGTTGTAACCTGCGCGAGAGAAATACTCGCTAATGGCGGTAGAAATATTCTCGTCATCCTCGACAACAAGCAACGAAACCTTACGATCGCCTGCGTCGACTAACGGATTTTCTTTTGGTGATTGCTGTCTGTCAGTAGCTGCCGTTGTCATGTTAGCTCAGATTTGACTGACAAGCAGGAGGCTTAAGGGTAATACGTCACTGGGGGTGACGCATGTCGGGCGAGACGAATAGTACAGGACTAAAAGCCGAAACTCAAGCCTTAAGTTAAAATTGGACCAAATTAAGGGACCAGGCAAGGGCGCCTCAGACTTCGTTGTTATTCACACCGAGCTTCAGTCCGGTGCTAAACGGAGGACTGCCGTTTAGCTGGATCAAACATTCGGGCTACGGTCGCGAACTGGGGGAGTTTGGCATGCGCGGACTTCGAACATTAAGACGATGTGGATCAAGAGTCGCCAGATCTTGACTTGTCACAGAAACGCGGAGCCTTTGGCGTGCGGCGACTTTGCGGCGCTTTGGTACTTGTCGGCGCTTTGGTATTAGTCGCCAGCTGATTCATTTCGAGCCGTAAGAAAGCGCCGACAAGTCGGCGGACTCCAAGATCTCCGCATTGCTATTGCTGAAGTCTTAAGGCGGCGCGTGTTGTTCACACCTCAACTTTCAGCTCACAAAGATCGGCACAGACTCTATTAAGTACGGACCGGGATGCTTCTGGTCCACTTCACAGGATTCGAATTCCGGAACGGACTCACACAATTGTTCGAGTGAGAAATTACAACACAAACGAATGCTCAGAGTGATCCGAAAGTTAAATCTCAACCTCTCTTGACAAAGATTCTAGCGGCGAGCAAAATCCGGCTCGCCCTCTCAAGAAACATTTCCGACTTCATTGAAACGAGCCAATTTTAATGACGAGTGCTGCCACTCTCCTGCAAACATCGCTTTCTGATCTCAAGCTGGTACGCAGAGGCAAAGTGCGCGACGTCTACCAGGTAGACGATGATCACCTCTTGATAGTAGCCACCGATCGCATTTCAGCCTTCGATAGCGTATTGCCCACTCCGATCGAACGAAAAGGCGAGGTCCTTACGGCACTCTCGCGATTCTGGTTCGACCAACTCGCCGACGTAGTTCCCAATCATCTGATCACGAACGAGTTGAGCCAGATGCCTGACGTGGTGCGGAATCAGGCTGAGAATTTGAGTGGGCGCTCGATGCTGGTTCGCGCGGCGGATGTCTTTCCGGTCGAATGCGTCGTCCGTGGGTATCTCGTCGGCTCAGGATGGAAAGATTATTTGAAAACTGGGGCCGTTTGCGGAATCAAACTGCCTGAGGGACTTTCAGAGTCTGCAGAACTTGCGGAGCCAATCTTCACCCCTGCGACCAAGGCGGAAGAAGGGCACGACGAGAACATTAGCGAAGCTGAAGTAAGAAAACTCCTGGGCGAGGAGACTACCACGACGCTGCGAGAGATTTCTTTGGAACTCTACAGACGGGCACGACAATACGCGCGTAGCCGCGGGATTATCATTGCGGATACCAAGTTTGAATTTGGCCGAGACAAAAACGGCAAGATCATTTTAGTAGATGAAGTTTTGACACCTGACTCGTCCCGATTCTGGCCGGCAGAAAGTTACGCCCCAGGAAAATCCCAGCCGTCTTTTGACAAGCAGTTCGTGCGCGACTACCTCGAAACACTTGACTGGAACAAACAACCGCCGGCTCCGGCTATTCCGGCCGAGGTCGCGGCGGCTACGACTGCTCGCTATCTCGAAGCATACCGTCTGCTCACCGGAACAGAGCTTTAAGTCCGATTCTAATCTAAATCGCCAGCCTAAGACGTCGGGAGGCTCGACTAAAATGCGCGTTCGACTGGAAGCACTGATCGACGAAATGCTGGACGGCCAGATCCTTTTAGAGGAAGCAGTAGCTGAATTCGAGAAGCTCTACATTCTGAAAGCCCTCACGCGAAACAAGAAGCACCTCACAAACACCGCGAAAGTACTCGGGATCCACCGAAACACCCTGTCAAAACGCGTCGCTTCATACCGAAAGACTGAGCGAAGTAACACCCGCGCCGCTAAAGCCGCGGGTCGCTAGCCCGTAAAACTTTCCCTTTCCACTCCTTCTGCACGCTCGGTTGACACTTGTTTTGCTGTTGACTATATTCCTAGCACTCGTTCGCGAAGAGTGCTAACCAACGGCATTTCAACTGTCTTAATTCCAACGAGCGCAATCTTAGTTACGAACCCTGAAAGGAGAATTTAGAGCATGGCAACGAACATTAGACCTCTCCATGACCGCGTTATTGTGCGGAGAATTGAAGAGGGCGAACAGGTACGCGGCGGCATCATTATTCCGGACACCGCGAAGGAAAAACCCCAGGAAGGCGAAGTTGTGGCCGCTGGCGAAGGCAAATACAAGGAAGATGGTAGCCGTCAGCCCCTCGATGTTAAGACTGGCGACCGAGTTCTTTTCGGTAAGTACAGCGGATCAGAGATCAAAATCGACGGCGAAGAGCTCCTAATCATGCGCGAAGACGAGATTCTCGGAATCATCGAACGCGCTGGAGCAGCAACCGGCAAAAAAGGCGGCAAGTAGTTTTTTCAAGACTCGGCCGCCTTTGATTTTGTCCTAAACATTCCACATTAGCAGGAGAGAAGAAAGAAATGGCAAAGCAAGTAATCCACGGCGAGGAGTCGCGAGCGGCGATTCTGCGAGGCATCAATCAGCTCGCTGACGCGGTGAAGATCACGCTCGGCCCGAACGGCCGCAACGTTGTAATCGACAAGAAATTTGGTTCACCGACCATCACGAAAGACGGTGTCACCGTCGCCAAAGAGATCGAGCTCAAAGACGCGCTCGAGAACATGGGCGCGCAGATGGTTCGTGAAGTCGCCTCCAAGACCTCGGACGTAGCCGGCGATGGCACCACCACCGCGACCGTGCTGGCCCAGGCAATTTTCCGCGAGGGTGTGAAGACCGTTGCGGCCGGTGCCAATCCCATGGCCCTCAAGCGCGGTATCGACAAAGCCGTTGAGCGCGCGACTGAAGAAATTCGACGCCTCGCGAAGCCTGTCAAGGGCGACATGATTGCTCAGGTTGGCACGGTGTCAGCGAATGGCGATCAGACAATCGGCAACATCATTGCCGAAGCGATGAACAAAGTCGGCAAAGACGGCGTCATCACGGTTGAAGAGTCAAAGACCATGGAAACCTCGCTCGAAGTAGTCGAAGGAATGCAGTTCGACCGGGGTTATCTCAGTCCGTACTTCGTTACTGACGCAGAACGCATGGAAGCAGTGTTGGACAATCCGCTGATCCTCATTCACGAGAAGAAGATCAGTTCGATGAAAGACCTGCTGCCCTTGCTCGAGCAGGTAGCGAAGATGGGTAAACCGATGCTCATCATCGCGGAAGACGTTGAAGGCGAAGCCCTCGCGACACTCGTGGTGAACAAACTGCGCGGCACGCTGAACATCGCTGCCGTTAAAGCCCCTGGCTTTGGTGATCGTCGTAAGGCAATGCTCGAAGACATCGCGATTCTGACCGGCGGCAAGGTCATTAGCGAAGATCTAGGCATCAAGCTCGAGAACGTGAAGCTGGAAGACCTGGGCCGTGCGAAGAAAATCACGATTGATAAGGACAACACAACGATCGTGGAAGGCGCCGGCAAAGGATCTGATATCGAAGGTCGCGTTAAAACCCTGCGTGCCCAGATTGAGGAGACTTCATCCGACTATGACCGCGAGAAACTGCAAGAGCGTCTCGCGAAACTCGTCGGTGGCGTTGCGGTAATCAAGGTTGGTGCTGCCACCGAAACCGAGATGAAGGAAAAGAAAGCCCGCGTTGAGGATGCGATGCACGCGACTCGGGCTGCTGTCGAGGAAGGCATTGTTCCCGGCGGTGGCGTGGCTTTGGTTCGCGCCGCGAAGGTTTTGGAGAAGTTCCAGATCAACGCTGAGGGCGAAGGCGATCCCGACGAGCAGATCGGCGTGAACATCGTGCGGCGCGCACTCGAAGAACCGCTCCGCCAGATCGTTCAGAACGCCGGTAAAGAGGGCGCGGTCGTTGTCGAACGCGTTCGTGCTGAGAAGAGCGAAAACTTCGGCTTCAACGCCCAAACTGAAGAGTACGGAGACATGGTGAAAGCTGGTGTCATCGATCCCGCGAAAGTAACCCGCACTGCATTGCAGAACGCGGCTTCTATCGCCGGCTTGATGCTGACCACCGAAGCGATGGTTTCCGAGATTCCTGAGGACGACAAATCCACTCCCATGCCGGGCGGCATGGGTGGCATGAGCGGCATGGGAATGTAAGTTCCCGTCTTGCGGCGAACTAAAGAGCGGCTTCACTTCCCTGGAAGTGAAGCCGCTTTTATTTTCGGTTCGTTAGAACTGGTGTTATTTCCTGAAACGCGACTCGACCATGTTGCCGATGCGTTTGCCGTGCCTCATGGCTAATTGCGGATAGGTCGCGTGCTCGGTTTTCAAACCCTTAATCGCCAACTTCGTTTCAATCTCGCGAATCTCTTTCTCGCTCGCTTCAACCTCCATAAACAATCCAAAGGGCAGGTCATCGATTACGATTTCGGCTTTGCCAAGTGTCCAGGTCGTGCGGCGCTTCTCGTAGACGAGTGCCGGACTGAAGCCGAGCGCATCCAAAATGAGTTCGAGAGCTTCAGGATTGCTCACGCGCGTCTCGTCTTCACGTTGATGCTTGATCCCTGAAGAAGTGGGAAGGCGTTCCTTGTACGTCAGGACGGCCGTCTTGCCCACCCGCCGCAGGCGCAAGATCGAATGGCCGTGTTCGAGTACTTCTCCGCTGAAGAGTGTGTTCTCTTCAAACTCTTGCTTGCGCAGCTTCGCGCCGATCTCCGGAAGGCGTCGCATTACAGTCTCCCGCTGCAACTTGGTTAGGCGGTATTTCTTTTCGATTTCAATTGGCATCGGAGAAGACGGCAGAGATCAGATGTCAGATGTCAGTGTCAGGTCTCAGGTCTCAGGTCTCAGGTCTCAGGTCTCAGGTCTCAAGTCTCAAGTCTCAGGTCTCAGGTCTCAGGTCTCAGGTCTCAGGTCTGAGATCTCAAATTTCAAATCTCAGATAATCCCGGATCTCAGATCCGAAAGTTGAGACCTCAGTCCTGCGTCCTGAGTCTTGGGACCGCAGTCTTAAGACCAGAGACTTGAGACCTGAGACCTAAGACCTGGGTCCTGAGACCAACTTGAAACTTGAAACTCGAAACTTGAAACTTGCACTTCCCCCTACGCCTGCCTCACCCACCGCAGCACTTCCGGGATCGTCGCCCGCTTCCCATACATCAACATGCCGATACGATAAACTCTTGCGGCTAACCACGTCAGGAGGATCACGGTAGCAAAGCCAATCGCCAACGAAAGCGCTATCTGCCAAAATGGCGGCGTCTGCGTAACGATGCGAACGACCATCGTAATCGGCGAGAAGAATGGAACCATTGAAACCCAGAATGCGAATGACGAATCCGGACTTTGGATCACGGGAAATGCCAGGTAGAAACCTACCACCAATAACAGAATGATCGGCATCGCCAGTTGCCCGCCTTCCTGTGCAGTCGTCACCATCGATCCAATCAGCGCGTAGATAGTTGAGTAGATAAAATATCCCAGCAGAAAAAAGAGCGCAAAATACACAAACACCAGCGGCGAGACGTTGGGGATGTTGATGGGCAAACCTTTGGCCGCAAACATGACGAAACCTATGAACGCGATGGCCCAGACACCGAGTTGCGTCAACGCCACGAGTGAAACTCCAGTCAACTTCCCTACCATCAACGTAAACGGTTTCACAGATGAGAACAGTATCTCCGCAATGCGCGTCTCTTTCTCTTCGATGATCGCCCCGAGTACTATTTGTCCATACATCAACACGGTTAGATAGATAATGAACCCAGTCGCGAAGACCAAAATCAAGCCTTCGCCGGAATCCTTCTCTTCCCCAGCTGTTCCCACCTTTATGGACTGCAGATCCACCCGGCGTGACAGGGTTCGCACGAGGTGTACATCGATATTCGCGTCGACCAGGCGTTGCTCACGTACCGCGGCACTGAGCGCGGATTCCAAACGTTCCTTCGTAATAAAATCTCCGGTGTTGTGGCCATAGAATTGAGCACTTCCGCTCTCGAGGAGATCGCCGGGAAGAATTAAGAAACCGTCGAGTTCCTTAGCGCGCACGCGCTGGTTCAACAGGGCTTTAATGGTCTCAAGCGTTCGGCCTTCGGGCTTCACCTCCTGCAGCTCGAAGTTCGTTTTCTTTATTTTTGCAGTTTCCTGAACGCTTTCGTTCGTATTTCTGTTTACGCTCTCGGAATTGATCGCTGCCGGCCGTGCCGTCCTCTCTTCGTCACGCCCGCGGCTGAGCGTTGACTGCAATGGCGCAAACATCTTCCCTGTCTGATCGACGACCGCAACGCGCACTCGGCCACCAACGTCCATGTTGAGGATCAGAGCCGGGACTACGCCAAACATGGCCATCACCAGCGGACCGAGCAAGGTCACTATGATGAAGAACTTGCTGCTGACGCGCTGAATGTATTCGCGTTTCACGACTGCAAGAAATTTCTGCATTAAGCTTCGCTAACTTTTTCAATGAAGATATCGTTCAAACTTGGTTCGACCATTTCGAACCTGCTCACCGTAGCGCCTGCAGCAAGCAAACTCTTTAACAACTGCTGAGCATCAGCTCCCGGCGCCAAAAGCACCTCGATCTCGTCGCTATGCCGTTGGATCGAGGTCACTAACGACGAGGACTCAAGTACCTCGTCAGCACCTTCGATTCGCAACGCGACGGCATTACGACCAAACCCTTGCTTAACCTGCCTCAGGCTGCCTTCCAGAACTTTGCGCGAGCGATTGAGTAAACAGATGTCATCACAAATCTGCTCGGCGACCTCCATCTGGTGAGTAGAAAAAATGATGGTCTTGCCTGACCGCTTCAGATCGAGAACGATCTCTTTTAGCAGTCCCACATTTACTGGATCGAGTCCGGAAAACGGCTCATCAAGAATCAGGAGATCGGGTTCATGGAGCACGGCGATTATGAACTGTATCTTCTGCTGCATCCCCTTCGATAATTCTGTGGATTTCTTGTTCTTCCACTCGGTGAGCTTGACGCGCGCCAGCCACTGATCGATGCGTTCGTCGACTTCCTTTCCCTTTACGTTCTTTAACTCGGCAAAGAAGCGTAACTGGTCGCCGACTTTCATCTTCTTGTACAGGCCGCGTTCTTCCGGCAGGTAACCAATGCGGTCCTGTAGATCCGGAGTCAACATCTGACCAAACAGTTCGATGCGTCCGGAATCCGGTGCCGTGATATTGACGATCATCCTGATCGTCGTGGTCTTCCCTGCTCCGTTTGGGCCGAGTAGTCCAAAGATGCGGCCGGCGCGGACTGCCAGACTCAATTCGCTGACTGCGATAAATTCACCAAAGCTCTTGCTCACTTCTTCCAGGAGCACGGTTGGGGAGTTTGTGGACATTCCTTTGCGGTTTTGCGGGGCGAGACTATGATTTTAACTGTTGAGCTGAATCCGAATTTCCATACTAGTACGAGAAATCGCAGACCAGGGTTTTGTGTTGCGCGAAATCAAGATCCTGAGACATAGTAGCCGCATAGCACCAGCCACAAGCATTTGCGGCATTGTCTCCCGATTTCGAGGCTGGTTCACCTCGACCATTCTTAGTTGCACTATTCATATGCTCACACGTCCCAGTAGTTCCAGCGTGGCGCTTGTCGTGGCGCTTTCGTTTGTCGCCACTTACCCGTTGTTGGGTACCGCACAGACCCAGCGGCAGGATCCGAAAGAGCAGTCCGACGTAGTACGTGTCTTCACCGAATTGGTGCAGACGGATGTGATGGTATTTGATAAGAATGGCGAGTTCGCCAGGGATCTGAAACGGGAAGACTTTGAACTCCGGATTGATGGGCAGCCCAAGCCGATCGAGTTTTTCGAGCGCATCATAGCTGGCAGCGGCAATGAGGAACTGCAGTTAGCGGCGGCCAGAGGAAACGGAGGGGCAGACAAATCTTTGAAGGGGGCGATCCCGCTTGACCGGGGCCGAACGGTCCTGTTCTTTATTGACGACCTACATATGGATCTCGCCGGTACGGCCCTGACCCGCCGGACAATCAATAAGTTTATCGAGAACGAGATGGGTCAGAACGATGAGGTCGCAATCACCTCGGCCTCGGGTCAGCTCGGTTTTCTCCAGCAACTAACTGACAACCGCATGGTTCTGCAAAAGGCCCTGGAAAGACTGCGGCCACGCTCAACCACCGTCACGGACATGGAACGGCCGCCTATGAAGGAGTATCAGGCACTCATGATTAGCCGCTACGATCGCGACACTACAGATTATTTCGTCGACGCGCTTATCCGAGAGATTCCTGGCCTCGCTCGAGACTCAGCCACGAATATGGTTCTGACCCGTTCTCGTCAAATACTGGCGCAGGGCTCGAACATTACGCGTAATACACTAATTGGGCTTGAGGGTCTGGTCCGCAACTCGGGCAAGTTACCGGGCCGCAAGATTGTTTTCTTTATCTCAAACGGTTTCCTGCTGGATGGTCGCAACTCTGACACCGCCGAGCGCCTAAGGAGTGTTACCAGTGCCGCAGCGCGCAACGGTGTGATCATCTACTCAATGGACGCGCGCGGGTTGGTGCCAACGCTATCGGATGTTAGTTTCGCGGCCCCGTTCGACCCGAGCGGCAGATATGAGAGATCGTTGAGCGGCGAGTTGGCTGGGACACAGGATGGAATGAATGCGCTGGCTCGCGACACGGGTGGACGGCCATTCTTTAATACAAACTCTTTCGCCACGGGTTTGAAGAAGGCGCTGAACGAAACTTCGACCTATTACCTGTTGGCTTGGAAGCCTGAAACAAGCGAAGACAGCAAAAGCAGGTTCCGAAACATAGAAGTCAAACTGATCAACCGGCCAAACTTGAGTGTACGTGTACGCCGGGGTTTCTACGACGTGGATCCCACACCAACCGTCGCTCCGAAAAAGAAGGATGCAAAGCCGGAAACAAAGATCCCCCCGACTCCAATCAAACCCTCCAACAGCGAACTCCTTACCGTCATTGGGGCTCCCTTTCCAGAACGGGGCGTTCCTATTTCAGTAAGCTTGTCGCATGTAAACAACCTGGCAAAGGGCGAAATGCTCTCAACCTCGATGCAAGTGCCGCGCGAGTTTATCTCGTTTGGCGTCGACGGAATAAAGAGTAAGGCGGCAATCGAAGTTGCCGGTTTTGTATATGACGATCGCGGCCGAGCCGGCGCAAAGTTCAGTGAACGAATAGAAATTGCAGCAACCAACCAGTCTGCGGAAGTTAACAACACGACCGACCTCAAGGACATCATTTATACGTTTCCCATTTACCTTAGCCCGGGGCTATACCACGTCAGAGTAGGCGCCCGAGACGTAGCAAGTGGCAAAGCTGGCAGCGCGCAGGGCTGGATTGAGATTCCCAACACCTCCGCAGGCCAACTAACGTTGAGCAGTTTGCTGATTGGTGAACGCGCCGAGGCTATCATCGTCAATGGTGTTCCGAGCAAGGGATTTAATGACGACGAAGTGAGCTGGAATGTTTCTCGCCGGTTTCGACGCGACTCGTTTCTCCGTTTTCTAGTCTTCATTTACAACGCCGGGCGCGGCGCAGATGGCAAGCCTGATTCTGCTATTCAGGTGCAGGTCATCAGAGACGCGCAACCAGTCATAACAGCGGCGCTTAAGAAAATTAATTCAGACGGGATTTCTGACCTCGCCCGCTTACCGTATGCCGCGGAGATTCCGCTGAAGGATCTCCCACCGGGACGCTACTTGCTGAACGTCACGGTTCTTGATCGAGTGACGAAGCAAAGCTTTACTCAACGAGCAAAGTTTGAAGTCTATTGAGATCTTAGGTCAGCCCCGTAACCTGCCTGGATGCCAACTCCCTGGAAGCCCACCCGAGCACAGCTGCTCGCCGCCGTAAACAAAACCGTTCCCGACGTAATTGCTCCACACTTGCGCGTGCTCTTCTGCGGCATCAACCCGGGACTCTACACAGCAGCCGTCGGTCACCATTTCGCTCGCCCGGGTAATCGCTTTTGGCCCGCGCTGTATCACGGCGGCTTCACGGATCGTCTGCTGTCGCCGTTTGAGGAACGCGAACTCTTGAAGAGCGGCTACGGCGTGACGAATGTCGCCAGACGGACCACGGCCACGGCTGACGAATTGGCGTTGGAAGAGATCGTCGCAGGTGGAAAGCAATTAATCAGGAAAGTGAAGCGCTATCGGCCAATGATACTAGCGGTGCTTGGGCTCGGTGCTTATCGCCTCGCATTCAAGCAACCGAAAGCCAGGGTGGGCCGGCAGGAGGAGCGCGTCGGCAACACAATTCTTTGGGTGTTGCCCAACCCCAGTGGACTCAACGCACATTACCAATCGAAGGATCTCGCAATACTCTTCCGCGCCTTGAAAGCCGCCGCCGATGAATAGCAGGTCTCAGGTCTCAGGTCTCAGGATTTCAGGACTTGAGGACTGGTTCTCAGCTGGCTTCCTGAGATCTGAGATCTCAAATTATAAGATCTCAGAGTGCGACTTAGACTTGAGACCTGAGACTTTATCTTTACAAGACTCTCAAGAACGCTACCAGATCTTTCTTTTCGGCCTCACTCAGTTTTAATTCAAGCACGAGATTAAAGAACTCCACCGTGTCTTCCAAAGTCAACAATCGGCCATCGTGCAGGTACGGCGGCGACTCTTTAATACCGCGCAGTGGAAACGTCTTGATCGGTCCCTGCGCCGTGATCAGCATGCCGCCTTCCATCCTCGGTGTATAGAACCTCTCCACTTTCAAGTTGTGCATCAGGTTATCAGTGTAGAAAGGCGCGGCGTGACAGCCACCGCAGTTGGCTTTGCCGAAAAAGAGATCCTCGCCTCGAATCTCGCTCTCGGTGGCCTTGCTGCGATCCAACCGGCCCATCACGTTAAGCTTCGGCGCCGGTGGAAAATCCAGGAGTGCTTGAAACTCTGCCATGAAGTGCACCTGAGAACCACGCTCAAGAATATTTACACCTTTCTTGGTAGCCAGAACCGGATCACCATCGAAGTATGCGGCCCGCTGTTCAAACTCGGTGAAGTCTTCGACAGATTTTAACGCCCTTTGAGAACCAAAGAGTCGTTGGATATTAACGCCCCTTAAAGAAGGCGTATCAATGCGATGACGGTTCTCCTGCGGACGAATGTCACCAACCAGGTGCGTTGCCGCAGAAGTGTGGCCGTTAACGTGGCAATCGAGACAAGTAACACCAATCATTCCATCGGCGCGCTCAGTTTTTCGATCGGCAGTAGCGTTGAACTGCTGCTGCGGAAACTGTGTGACCAGCAATCGCAGACCTTCCAACTGTTTGGGATTCAGGATCCCGTTGAAGAGCTCATAAAAGTTATCAAGCTTCACCACTTGCCCTTTTGAAACATCGCCAAGGTCAGGACGAGTGGTTAGAAAGATCGCCGGTGGAAACTCAGGGAGGAAGTGATCGGGTATATCGAAATCGAGATCAAAACGTTCGAGGCGGGGCAGAGCTTTGATCTCATTTTGCGGAAACAACATTCCACCAACCGGGTGATTAGGATGTGGCAACGGGAGGTACGGAAACAACCCTTTCGTGCGAATCTCATCGGGAGTCATGCGGCCCAGTTGGTCCCAGGTAACTCCTCCTTTTAGTTTTGCGGTCGGTCCGACCGGAACAGGTTTTCCGCGAGTCATCGTAACGCCATCGTCGACCCGCCGCCGCAGATCGTATCGTTGCTCGAGCAGCCTTTGCGCTGCGGCATTAACTCGTGACTTCGCAGCCTTATCGCGTGCGCGCACGACATCAAATGGCTCCTCAATTACAGGCGAAAATGAAGTTGGCGGGTCCTGCTTCTGGGCTCCCGCATGACTTGTCACCAGCAGTGCGGCGACCACCGTCAAACAAACGACCAACGTCCCGAGCAGTTTGATTCGCATAAGGTGCTCCTTCCTCCGTGCACTATCGATTAGATAGAACCATGGCCCAGTCGGAGATAAAATCCGGGCGAGGCCATGAAAGTGTTGAAGTCTCAATTGGATCTTTCGGGGGAGCCAAAAGCTTATCAGATTTGCACGCCAACAGAACAGACTGTGGAAGTGATAGTAGTGCGGGAGTTTGATGAGAGGAATTTAGGGTTCAACGGTTCAACCTTTAGGCTGCGGGTCTTGCTACAAACCGCCCAACTAAAGTTTGAACTCGGAGTCTCGGATTTTTTTCATCCGGGTCGATCCGCGGCCAATTGTTTTCACCCCCCTCATTTAATTCAATCCATCGAGCTGTAACCCAATCGGCGTCGCGCCTGCACCCTTGAGTCCATCGATTACTTTCACCACGTTTCCATAACTCAGCGAGCGCGGCGCTTTGATAAAAACAGTCCGTTGCACACGTTCGTCCTCGCTGAGGTACGCACTCGCAACCGAGTCGGTTCGATAGGCGCGGTTCTGGCGGCGCTCCTCGAACAGCTTGGTGAGGGTTTCGCTCAACTTTGAAGTGTCTTCGATCGTGCCCATGTCTTCCAAGCCGTTCAGCTTGAGCGAATGATCGTTTTGAATGGTGACGACGAGCAGGAGGAGATCTGGATGCGGCCGAGTTTGATTTTGTTCGGGTTCAGCCGGGGCCTTTGCGAGAAAGCGCTGCGGCTTTAGTGGCACAGCCACCATGAAGATGATCAGCAGCACTAACAGCACGTCGATCAGCGGCGTCACGTTGATTTGCGGTTTTGTTTGCTCTCTGAATTCGCTTTGTAAGGACATTCTGCTCCTCCGACTTAGGCATTCCTGCGGTCGCCAGATTCATAACGAGATTCACACGCACAACCTCCGACCTGCGCAGACTTAGACTCCAACAGTATTGGATTGTTCCGATATGGAAGAGTCTATTGCAGGCATGCGGAGCCTTTGGAGTGCGCTGACT
>JBGTLE010000030.1:0-3218 GCA_041744295.1 Pyrinomonadaceae bacterium
AAGTCCAAAGAACAAAGTACAAAGAACAAAGTCACCCAGTTCCCAACCCAGGACGGAGGAGTAAACGATGCAGGGTCTCCACAACGACTTTCGTTACGCACTCCGCAACCTTCTGCAACGGCCCGGCTTCATGGCCATTGCGGTGATTACGCTCGCGCTCGGTATTGGCGGCACGACGGCAATCTTCAGCGCCGTGAATGCGTTACTCGTCAGGCCACTGGATTTCCCTGGACTCGATCGCGTCGTCGCCGTTTGGGAACGAATACCAAGCCGCGGCGTACAACGCAACGAAGCGTCGATGGCGAACTATCTCGACTGGAAAGCTCAGAACCAGTCGTTCGAACATCTCGGTCTCTTTCGCTGGTGGAGCACTAATCTCACCGGACTCGATACTCCGGAACGAGTCCAGGGCTTCCTCGTATCCGCAAATTTCCTCGAAGTTGTGGGCGTCAAACCGGCACTCGGTCGCGGCTTCTCACCGGACGCCGATCAGCCTGGGAAAGATCCGGTTGCCATTCTAAGTTACGGTTTATGGCAGCGACGCTTTGCCGGCGATCCAAATATCGTCAACCAGACGATCAAGCTTAATGGTATTGAGCGCACGGTGATCGGTGTGATGCCGCAGGATTTCACATATCCGAAAGGCGCTGAGGTTTGGGCGCCGATAACGATCACTCCGGAATTGGCGCGCAGTCGGATGTCGCATTCTTATCTCATCGTCGGTCGCTTGAAGCAGGACGCGACTGTTGAGCAGGCGCAAAGCGATCTCGCGACAATCGCAGCCCGTCTTGAAAAGGAATATCCCGAGTCGAACACGGGTTGGAGCGTCGGCGTTTTTCCGATCGTGGCCGACACCGTGCGGCAGTACAGCACGGCGCTGTGGGTGATGATGAGTGCGGTAGGTCTGGTCCTGCTGATCGCTTGCGCCAACGTTGCGAACCTGACGCTTGCCCGTGCCGCAGGCCGGCAAAAAGAGATTGCCTTGCGCGCGGCACTCGGCGCTAGTCGCTGGCGAATTGTGCGACAACTGTTGATTGAAAGCCTGTTGCTGGCATTCATCGGCGGCACCGCCGGAGTGCTGATTGCTTACTGGGGTGTGGATCTCCTGCGAGCGCTCAATCCCGGCGAGGCAGCGAGGTTTGCGCCCGGTTGGAACCGCATGGGAATCGATCTCCCCGTGCTCGCGTTTACGCTCGCGGTCTCAGTTTTCAGCGGCTTGCTGTTTGGTCTTGCTCCCGCCTGGCAGTCTTCAAAACCTGACTTGAACCAGATGCTGAAAGAGGGTGGACGGCAGTCCTCGTCAGGTTCGCATCGTCTGCGACGGTTGCTCGTAGTCTCTGAAGTTGCGTTGTCGTTGGTGCTGCTCGTGGCGGCCGGTTTATTGATGCGTAGTTTTCTCTCTCTCCTCCAAACCAGCCCCGGTTTCAATCCCGACAACGTGCTTACGATGAGTCTCGTCTTGCCGGCGGTAAAGTATAAAGAGACCCCACAGCGCGCCGCGTTCTATTCGGATCTCGTGCAACGTGTCAAAGCGTTACCGGGAGTCCAATCGGTAGCCGCAGTGAATTACCTCCCACTCGGCGGCAGCAATTCTTCCGATGCTTTCCTGATCGAAGGAACAGCAGAGCCACCACCGGGACAGGAATTCATGGGTCGTTATCGAGTTTGCACTCCTGACTTTTTCCAGACACTCGGCATCCGCATCGTTGGTGGTCGCGCTTTTACCGAGCAAGACAAAGCGGGCACGGCGCCGGTCATCATGGTGAACGAAACGCTGGCCCGCAGGTTCTGGCCCAACGGCGACGCAGTGGGAAAACGAATGCGCATCATGGGCCCGCCAGCCGAGAACCCGTGGATGGAAGTCGTCGGGGTGGTGGAAGACGTGAAGCACGAACTGAATGTGGCATTCACGCCCGACTACTACTTGCCGCACGCTCAGGATTCGTGGAGTTCGATGGTGCTCGTGGCCAGAACAACTATTGACCCGACAGCCCTGGCAGCGCCGATCCGGGAACAGGTCTGGGCGATCGACAAGGACCAGCCGGTGTTTGATGTGCGTACGATGAAAGAGGTGCGCGCGATGTCGGTCCACTTGTACAGCTTCTCTTCGGGCATGTTGGGGATTTTTGCGGTCGTGGCTTTGATTCTTGCCGCCGTCGGAATATACGGCGTGATGGCTTACGCAGTGACGCAACGGACACACGAGATCGGTATTCGCATGGCGCTCGGGGCGCGCTCCGCCGATGTTGTGAAGCTGGTCGTGCAGAACGGAATGATGCTCGCGATCATCGGGATAGTTGTTGGATTGGCCGGCGCATGGGCGGTCACGCGTTATCTGAGTGCGTTGCTGGTCGGAGTGAGCCCCACGGACGCGCTGACGCTGTCTCTGGTTTCGTTGGCGTTGTTGCTGGTGGCGCTACTCGCTTGCTATTTGCCGGCGCGGCGGGCGACGAAGGTCGATCCGCTGGTGGCGCTTCGGTATGAGTAAGACCGATTGTTTCGGGCAGAAAGACTATTTTCCATAATTTTCCATATGTCATTTGTCATTTGTCATTTGCCATTTGACTGGGTGAGTTGAACGTGGAACCGAGTCGAGGCGTTGGTTGCTTTCCGCGATCTGAGATCTGAGATCTGAGATCTGAGATTTTGAAGTCTGAGATTTGAGATTTCAGATCTCAGAACTCGAAACTTGAGACTTGAAACTTGAAACTCGAAACTCGCTTTCGGAACTCAGTACTCAGTACTCAGCACTTTCCTACGGAGATGCGATGGACACTTTGATTAAAGACATTCGCTACGGAGTTCGTGGTTTGCTTAAACGCCCGGGCTTTACGGCCATCGCGGTCTTAACTCTCGGCCTTGGCATTGGCGTGAACTCGGCCATCTTCAGCGTAGTCAATGCGGTCCTGTTGCGTCCCCTTGCGTATCACGAGCCGGACCAGCTAATCGCACTCCGTCCAAACCAGTCGGTCCCTGATCTCGCTGACTTGCAGGCGCAGAGCCGCACCTTCAGCAAAGTCGGCGGCCAGGTGGTCCAGCCGCTCGATTACACCGCCACGGCCGAACCCGTTCAGCTGCAAGTTGGTCTTGTCACCGGTGGGTTCTTCGACACGCTTGGTGTTCAGGCCGCAAGCGGTCGCACGATTGCTTACGACGATGACAAACCCGGCGCGCCATTTGTCACCGTTCTTGGTCACGACCTGTGGCAACGGCGGTTC
>JBGTLE010000031.1:0-18765 GCA_041744295.1 Pyrinomonadaceae bacterium
AGATCATTCACAGTTCCATGCACGGCCAGCTTCCCGATGTCGCCGCCCGGAAAGAAGAGCGGCTCGACGACGTAGGAATCGGTAGTGAAAGCCATGCGCGTTGGAGTGTAGCCATTGTTGGAAGCGTTTGCGTTGATTGAAAAGACGGCCTGGTCTTCGAGCAGCTCGAGCATCGGGTTGCCGAGGTATTCGAGGAAAAGGCCCTCGACCAGCTCGTGCATGGTCCGGCCACCGCTGCCGTGTGCGAGCGTGATGTGCGTGTCCTTGAACTTGTGCTTTCTGCGCCGCGAGCGTTCTACGCGTTCGAAGAGAGGAGAGGTGGTGAATTCAGAAGTCACGAGCGGCCAGTTTCGAGTTTCAAGTTTCTAGTTTCAAGTTTCAAGTTTCAAGTTTCGAGTTTCAAGTTGCTTTAAGTGTTCATTCCAGCCTCAGCTCTCACTTTGGAATTAACAATTCAAGCCAAGACATTGCAGTTGGGAAGGGTGGTTTACCCCCGGTCTTTCACGTGAACCCAGGGGCCCTTTCTTAAGCAAAGCAGGCGGGGGTAAACCACCCTTCCCAACCTGCAAATTCTCCACCTTGCCCCTCTACATATTTTGCGCGGCTGGTGCAGCTGCACTTCGCTGGGCGATCTTCGACAGCCGTCCAAAATTGTAATACGCAGCGCACGCGCCCTCAGACGAAACCATGCAAGACCCAATCGGAGTCTCAGGCGTGCAGGCAGTGCCAAACACTTTGCACTCCCAGGGCTTCTTCACACCCTTTAAAATCTCACCGCACTGGCAAGCCTTTGGATCGGCAATGCGCAACCCTGGCACACTGAACTTGAGCTCAGCATCAAACTCAGCGTACCGCGCTTTCAATTTCATCCCACTGCGAGGAATCGAACCCAACCCACGCCACTCGAAATAGTCGCGCGGCTCAAATATTTGCGTTAGCACTTCGAGCGCTTTGGAATTCCCTTCCGTAGCTACCGCTCGCGGGTATTGATTCTCAACTTCCGAGCGGCCCTCAACGATCTGTTGCACGATCATGTAGACAGACTGCAACACGTCCAACGGCTCGAACCCGGTAACAACAATCGGCTTGCCATAGTCTCGCGCGACAAACTCGTAACAGCGCGTGCCGATCACCGTACTAACGTGGCCGGGTCCGACAAAGCCATCAAGCTTCAAGTCAGGCGAATCGAGCATCGCCTTCAAAGCCGGGATGATCATGATGTGATTACAGAACACGCTGAAGTTTTTGACGCCGTCCTTTTGTGCCTGCAGGATAGTCATCGCCGTCGAGGGCGCCGTGGTTTCGAAGCCGAGTGCGAGAAAGACCACCTGCTGGTCCGGGTTTTTGCTCGCGATCTTCACCGCGTCGAGTGGCGAATAGACCATTCGCACATCCGCGCCGTCGGCTTTGGCGTCCAGCAGACTGGTATGTGAGCCGGGCACCCGCATTGCATCGCCAAAGGTGGTAAAGATCACATCTTCGTGCTGCGCAATCGAGATGGCATCGTCCACACGGCCCAGCGGAATCACGCAGACGGGACATCCCGGACCGTGGATCATTTCAATGTTGGGCGGCAACAGATCTTCAATTCCGTACTTGAAGATCGTGTGAGTGTGCCCGCCACACACCTCCATCAGTTTCAGCGGCTCGTCTGTTAAGGCTGCAATTCTCTCTGCCAGCCGTCGGGCCAGATCGCTTTGGCGATATTCGTCTATGAACTTCATTGTTACACCCTCGATTCGGGTCGCAAGTCTCAGGACTCAGCACTCAGTACTCACTACTCAGCACTCAGTACTCAGCACTCAGTACTCAGCGAAGACCCTTCTTCCACCAACAGCGACTTATGCTCAAGAAACGAGTGCACCATGTCCCACATGATGTGATAGAGGGCCACGTGCGTTTCCTGAATGCGGTGAATGCTCGCTGTCGGAACAGTCAGACAGTAATCGAGCAGCCCCGCCGCCGACAGTTCCTTCATCTGACCGCCATCGCCGCCAGCGAAACCAAAACACGACAACTTCATCCGCCGTGCAGTTTCGAACGCATGAATCAGATTGTCAGAGTTTCCGCTGGTGGAAATGCCGAGCAGCACGTCGCCTTCCTGGGCCAGCGCAATCACCTGTCGCGCAAACACATCGGCGAAACCTACGTCGTTTGAAACAGCCGTCACCATCGCCATGTCATTCGTCAGCGAGATGGCCGGCAGCGCCCGCCGACCGACGGTAATCGGATGCATGAACTCAACGGCGATGTGCTGAGCGTCGGTAGCCGAGCCGCCGTTTCCGCATACCAGCAGTTTGCGACCGCGATGAAATGCTTTCGCAAGCGTGAGAGACAGCGCGAGGATGGTGTCTTTGTTCTCATCAAAGAAAACTGTCTTGACCTGACAACTCTCACTCGCTTTCTCAAGCAAAGAAAAGCGCAACTGCTCCATCAACTCCTGCGGCCGCTTTGCGTCGTCATGCAGGAAAGGGTAGAAGGCTTCGGAAAAGTCGTTTAAAGGATGCGACATAACTAAAGTACTTTGGACCTCGGACTTTGGACTTTGGACTTATTCGAGCGCTGTCTTGAACTGATCAAACTCCGGTTCGTATGATCCCATGTGCTGCAACAGACGCAGTGTTTCTTCCGCTTCCTTCTCATCAATCTTGCTCATCGCAAAGCCAACATGGATCAAAACGTAATCGCCAACGTTGGTCGTCTCTCTGTCAAGCATACCAATATTCACATTGCGCCTGACGCCGCCGACTTCCACCTTGGCGAGATTATTCTCTTCGTCGATGATTTCAACAATCTTGCCCGGTATCGCCAGACACATAATTAGATCCTCCCGGAAAGTAAGCGAGCATGCGCAATTACGGCTTGTCCAAACGAGATGCCACCGTCATGAGACTTAGGTATCGATCCATGCCGGCGCCGGTCTTCACCGAAAGTTCTAAGGTTTTCATACCAGGACGAACAGCCTGGATATTCTCACGCGCCGCAGCCAGGTCAAATTCCACCGCCTCGGCCAGATCCATCTTGGTAATGATTGCGATATCCGCGGTATTGAAGATCGTCGGATACTTAAGCGGCTTGTCCTCACCCTCGGTCACAGACATCAGAATGAAGCGCAAGCGTTCGCCAAGATCATAACTGGAGGGACAAACCATATTGCCTACGTTCTCGATGAAGAGAACATCCAGATCCGCCAGAGACCAATCTGCCAGCGCTCGCTCAACCATCTCGGCATCGAGATGGCAGATCGTTCCGGTGGTGATTTGCTTCACTGGCGCGGCGCTGCGCGCAAGACGCTGGGCGTCATTTTCCGTCGCCAGATCTCCAACCAAAGCAGCCACCCGAAAACCATCCGCACGCATCCGCGTCAGGGTGTGCTCCAGCAAAGCAGTTTTGCCGGCACCCGGGGTGGACACCATACTCACAACCAACACCGCCGCTTGTTCAAATCTCTGTCGCAACGAGCGCGCGAGCAGATCGTTCTGCTTCAAAACGTTCTGCCTGACTTCGACCAAACGTGGTTGTGTGCTCATGCTGCGTTCGCCTCAACATTCCGGACTGGCACCGCGTCAACTATTTTCTCGATCTCCCCATCGATCTCCGCCACGATCTCCCCCTCGATTTCCATGGCCACAAACTCTAATTCTTTTCCGGTCCGGACGTCAGACATAAGCTCATTACAGACCGGGCAACAGAAGAGTTGAATCGACTCGAGCGTTCGTTCCGCCTTGCACTTCGAACAATAGATGACGACCGGCACCTCTTCGATGAGCAGTTCAGATCCCTCCAACAGCGTTCCCTGACAGGCGATTTCGTATGAGAAGAGCAGCGCATCTTTCACGACGCCAGAGAGCGGGCCGAGTTTCAGGTGCAACGCATTAACCCGCATCGCCCCCTGACGAGAGGCCTCTTCACTGGCCGCCTCAATAAGGCTCAAGGCTATGGAAAGCTCGTGCATAAAAAAACACCGAACTTCGCAGCTAGCTGGATCCAACCGGCTGTGCAACCACCTCAAACGAACACTTAACTTCATTCTTAACTTTCAGCGTGCCGCCAGCTACTGAAACTAGCTTGATCTTGAAATCGGTTTGCTTGATCGGAACCTCACCCTTCACTCTCAAGCTGTCGGCGCTAACACTCACCTCTGCGGAGATCCAGAGGTTTTTCTGGGTGACGCCGTGCAACGTCAAGTCGCCAATGATTCTCGCTCGATAGCGTCCTTCGCCTAACCTACTCATCGCAATGTTGTTACTTGTGAAAGAGATTTCTGGAAACTTGTCGGTCTCGAGCACGTCGGCTCGCATCATCCCCTCTATTTCCTGCCGGTCTTTGTCCTTGACATCATTTACGACCACTATCGAGTTCGTATTGATCGTGACCTTGACGGAGGCATTTTCAAACGTCCCCGCGACAAACTGCGCTTCACCGGTAAAATCCTTAATGCCAAGCACTGGATCATGGCCAAAGGCCGAGAACAAGCCCTCCGCGAACGCTTGCACGGTGATCGTGCTCTGTTCGGCTACAACACGAAACTGCTCAAGTTTAGCTGGTGCTTCTGTTGACATGATTCGTGGCTGCTAATGAGCCAGTTCCTTTTTCCAGAGTTCTCTAACGATCGACATGAAAACAGATCGGTGGTAACCGACTAGCTGACGTGACCATCGAAACCCCGCTGTCGGAACGGGGGGTCGGATCACATCGATCGGATCTTCATATATCGCTGGAAGTCAGGAACAACCGTTGTTAGGCCAAGGTTGAGATTATCCTGAACGCCAGGAAGCAACCTATCCAGCCCAGCGCGCACCTGCCTTCGGACCTCCGGATGGGCCATTATTAAACCGGCGCCGGCAACCAGCAGAGCAAAGCCGCCGACTAGATACAACATGTCCTTCGATTCGTCCGAACCACTGTTTGCCATGACAATCTCCTCGTAAAGGTGCTTGATGCCGGCAGCGCAATCATGAATAGCCGAATAGTGCTCGCTGGAGTTCTACATTCTGCTAATCCTGATGTATCGCCGGATGTCTTGCAGCGAAGTGATTAGCGCGGTAGCCGTAACGGCTAGCGCAATTCCTCCGACAATTTTCCAAACCAGATGTTTGGATGATTGCCGAGGCTCACATGCCTCCGCGGCTAACGCCTGCTGCTCTCTCAATTTGGTTTCACTCATTCTGTATTCACGCAATTTTTTCTCCCCCTCTATTCGCAAACCGCCTGTGATACTTCCCTGTCGCAAATCCTTGCCAGCAGCGACTCAACGATCGTGACCGCCTGCGGCACGGCTGCTTCCACCGGAGCGCTCAATCCCATCTGTCCCTCTTCGGGACCAAAAGTGGCGGGTTCGCAACCCACCAAAAGGATCTCCTTGAACTGTCCGCCCATTGCTTTCACCATACTGAGGACCTTCATGGGGTTCATGCCATGCGTTTCGACCATCGCCGCCTGGGCATCAATGTTCTCTAATTCATCTACTTCCGGCTCAATCGTGTAGACCGTTCCCGGTTCCTGGCCACGCGGCGTTGCGTCAACAAAGATCGTTACGTCATAACCGTCGAGCAGTGCGTAGGCGAGATCAAACCCACGAATACCAAAGTCCACCAGCCGCACATTGTCGGGCCATGGCTGTTGCGCCAATCGCTTTGCAACTTCACAGCCGAAGCCGTCGTCGCCCAGGAAAATATTGCCGATGCAGGCAATCAGGACACTTGGTTGGCTCATCTGCCCTTCGCAATCCTCAGGTGTTCAAAGGCTCAACTTCTTCCGGAGAAAAGAAGAAGCGATGGCCTGGTTGTCGCAACATTCCCAGATCACGTCCCGGATCATCATCGACTACGACTGCAAGATGAGCCTGACCTTCATAGTCCTGCTCAATAGCTTCGACTACGGCAATTTTGCCAGCCAGGGCCAAATCGAGGATATCGCCTCCGGCTCGCGGTTTTAGCCGAACACGATCTCCCTGCTTTAATGCGACGCCCGAAACAACGATGTGTTCGAGTAGCGTCTTATCTTCCAACAATTGCCATTCCCATTCGTTCATAGTGTAGGACAGGCATTCCTGCCTGTCGGAGATTCGGTTAAGGCCCGCGGGTGGATAACAAACTCTTGCAAATTGAGTGGGCCGCTCATGTAACTCAGACAGGCAGGAATGCCTGTCCTACTTTGGTTTGATAGTTCGCATCGCGCCATGCATCTTCATAAATTGCTCCATCGGGAGCGTCTCTGTTCGCTCCAGAATTTGACGGGCCCGTTCATCGGCGCCGCGCATCTCCCGCTTCTCCTCATCTGTCAAAGTCATGATGCGCAACGTGAGTATCTCGTCGATCTCAGTACCGTCGTAAAGATTGCCGGCGCTCTCAGGGGCAATCTGCGGATAGTCGTAAAGAATGATGGGCGAAGACAAAATGCAATCGCGCAACCCTTCCTCTCCCACTAAAACCGGATAGGTGCCGATGTTGCTGCATGACGCCACAGCCTCCGAATATCCGTCGGGTGGATCCAGCAGCGATACACACTCACCGTTCTGCACGTTCAGAATTGTGTGTGTTGAGACGAACGATCGCATGAGCGCATCATCTCGACTTCGTTGGCCGGCCTTTTCAAGGGGTGTCAGGTTCAGGATCCGGACGGTGATCTTCGACAGCCTTTGTAACTTCGGATGGTGATCTTCAGTGGCAGAATCCGGCGGTGGTCCATATGGGGTTTCACACTCCTTGATCGAAACCTCCACCGCTCCAGCGATGCCCTGCTGCCTCCGCACCAGGACGCCAGCGATCTCACGGCTGTCTGCATCGATGATCGGTTCGATTGACTCAGTAGACGGAAAGCTGAATGTCATGCGGCCGGGTTGCTTGCTGATTACGTTCAGGCTAATCGAGGGTAATGAGACCTCACGCTCGACAGCTTCTTGCCATGTTTGAAAGAGCTTTCCGTTAACTTCGAGAGTCGGCACCGTTTGAAACTCTGAAATCTGAGTCTTGAGATCTGATATCTGAGATCTTAAATTTGACGGCGGCACGCCAACCTCCCGCGCCAACAAGTGTAGAAAACGCACCTTCACATCCAGCATAGTTTCCGCGCCGCTTCTGATCAGGCACTCAGTCTGCATCGTCCAACTTTCTGTTCCCCGCTGCGCCTCACTGTAAGACTGCGGACAAAGCGCGCCAAAATTCCACCGCTGCTGGTTCTTCACCGCGGACGGCCGATAGGGATAAAGGATATATCCCTCGTAGAGCACCGCGTCTGCAATCTTTTCCACGAGACTCGCAGTCATGACGGCACGCTTCCTTCGATCGGGATGTCGGCCTCTTCAGTGCGGTTAGATTTCCCGGACGCGGGAATGAGGCTCTCAATCGCCTCTTCCCAGGTTGGGATACCTCGAGCCATTTTGAACTGCGCCAACTTGTCGAAAACGTCGCGGCGCAAATTGAGCCAGGCGGTGTTTGGGTAATAGATATCCATCATCTGTTTCCAAACACTTATCGGAAGTCGATATTTCGCCTCCCGATCCCAGGGAATCTGCTCGATCTGCAAACCTGCATCTCCAGACTGATAAAACACCGTCCCGCTAAACAAGAGGTTAAGCGGCACCTCAGCGTCGTCAAGCGCGGCAAAATATTTTGTAGCGGCGACGTTAAAATCAAACGTGCACGGCACCGGCAGATCAATGGCGGCACTTTCCTGAAACGGCGGTACCGTCACACTTGTATGTGTCCACAACATCGAACGCAGGGTACGGCTCCAACGCTCAGGCTCGCCAAAGAGATCAAGTAGTCGTTCCTGTTCTCGTTCTTGATATTTGCGGTGCGCGGCGTCGATCTGAATCTGGCAACGCAAGGCGACCGATTGGATCAATTCATTCCCATCAGCATTCGCGATGCGCAACTTAAACGCCAGCAACGGCGCCGCTGAGAAAGCTACGGCCTCGGCCCCTTCAACTTGAAAACTCAAATCAGGCATTAGGTTCTCTCAATGGCCCTCAATCAATAGCCAAAAACCTCACAACGAATTACCGGGAGCGCGGACGGCCTCGTCCGCCTCAAGCGGCGCCTCCAATCACGCATAGCCGACATCTTCAACCTCCCGCCCTTTGGCATTCCCCGTTGCGGACGAGGCCGTCCGCGCTCCCAGTGAAGAGCTGCTCGACCCTTTCCGCCATTGAATGGCTACGATGCGGGATCTCGCCCAACCACACTCGGCTCCGAACTTTGGGCGGCAACTCGAGCTTTAGCGGCGATGTCGATCGCCTTACTTCTTAGGTCAGTGAAAAACTGACCAATCGCTTCCCACATCTGCGTACCGCCCGACAAGCCGTGCCAGTGTTTCCGAATGATTCCGACCAACTTGTAGCACTCATCGATCGGGAGCAAATAGTACTCCTCGGTCCCGCGCACGCGGTTTACGAGGAGCGCTTCGGTGTCGGGCTCCATCTCTCGCAAGACAGGGTTTTCGCGGACGAGCTCCTCCCACGATTCCAGATCAAGGAGTGACTCGGTAGCACCCGCAGGACTGGGATAAAGCGCGATCACCTTCCCGGCTGCGGTGCTGTGAAAAAAGAAAGCCATGCTGATCGGAATCAAAAGGCTTTCCCACTGTGAATCTGTCAACCGAAAATTCGAGAGATAGTCTATGCGTCTGGGCACGCGGCGGAATTTACTATTCGCTTTTCCGCTGAAAAGAATCGCACACGCCTGGCAAGCACAGGTCATCTTCCGCGTTGAGACATCGACGACATGCTCGTGCTCGGGCAGCAACTCGGCACTGCACATTTCGCAGCGTTCCACGGCTGCGCGCTGCCGCACGAACCGTCGAAGGACCGAAAACGCAGACGCAGAGTTTCGATTTTTGGAATCGTCCATTTCAGAGTTTGTCGACATTCTTCGGGATCAAGGAATCCTTATCCGTTTAAATACTCGTCTTGCCCCAAAACGCAACCGAAAGCTTAATCGCCGTTCTAGGCTGGCGGCATGCTTGGACCGCCAGAGCTCGACTCTGCGTCATCAGGATTTATCGTGGTCGAGTCTCGAGCCGTTGACGTACCAGCAGGACGATCAGCACCGGTCTTTCCTACGTCCTGCCTTCCCGATTCTTGTCCATCACGCTCTTTTATGTCCTCGCCCTTCCTCGTTCCAGGCGTATGAGTCGGTCCTGAAGTACCTTCGTTTGCCATTTCGATTCCCTTTCTTGAACCACCTGCCGAACTTGGGGGCTATGGTGACGAGTAAAAGCGGCGACAAGGCGCCGCACTCCAAAGGCTTCGCATTTCCTTAGAGGGCGGCTTTCACAAGGATGCTGTGACTCCCTACCTTTGAGGCAAAGCCACCCGCGCTCGACCTTGTTCAAATAACAACGGAAAGGGCTCCAGGTGCAGGCTGGGTTGGTCCACACCCCGACCGGCCCTAATCACATCGTAATGCTCGCTGCAATGCGGGCAGACAAGATTGGAGGACACGAGATACGCGTCCTTTAAGGCGCCCCCACATCCCGGACAGTTGTTTCCGTAGGCGTAAAAGGTTTCCCCCAATCGGCAGAAAACTATTGAGCGCCCGCTCACCTCCATCATCTGTACAGTGCTCTGCGCCAGTGATCCCAGTTCGTCCACATCTGTCCAGGCTGGTGCGTCGGCGGCGTGTCCGTTGCCGTTCCCGCGATCACTCGGCTTAGCCTTTCCAATCTGAACAAAACCAGTCTTTGCAGGAACATCCTCGGCCACTCCCTCCGCTTCAATCGCCACCACATCGGGAGCGGCCGCATAAATCGCCTCCTCAATAGCGAGCTTGAGCGTCATCGATGACGAAGGACAACTCTTGCAACTTCCCTGCATACGAAGCCGCACGACACCGTCAGCGATCTCTATCAACTCGACATTGCCTCCGTGCGAGTCGAGATAAGGACGCACCTTGTCGAGCGCCTGCGTCACTCGAGTCCCAAGCGATAGTGGATGTTGCCCGTATAGCAGCAGCAAACTCCCCACGATGTCGTCAGCCGCGAATTCGCTGAAGATCGCATCATCGGCTTTTGACTCCGAAACGATCTCCATCATCCGTTCGATTGCTGCCCCGTGAAACTCCATTAAAGCTTGCACCAGGGCCTTTGCACTGGTGCGAGCTTCAGGGTCCGGCAGGTTCTCGATCTTACGAATCAGCCCTTCGATCTGCTCCATCGATTGCGGCAACACTTACCTCCCAGCACTTCGTTTTAGAAAGAAAGATTCAGCCGCGGATTAACGCGGATTGCGCGAATCTGCAAAAGACACCCTAACTGTTTCTCTACCCTTCTTCCGCGCGATCCGCGTTCATCCGCGCAAATCCGCGGCTAGTTTTTTACTTAACCATTCCGAACATTGGCGAATGGTGAGTCTCCAAAACCTTGCCGTTGCCCAGATACATGTGAACGCCGCAAGGCAAACAAGGGTCAAAGCTGCGCACTGCCCTCATGATGTCGATGCCCTTGAAGTTATCCGGTCCATTTTCTTCAAAGATCGGAGTGTTCTGCACCGCGTCCTCATATGGTCCGGGCGTTCCATAGATATCCCGCGGGTTCGCATTCCACGGCGTAGGCGGATACGGATGATAGTTTGCAATCTTGCCATCGCGAATTACCACGTGATGAGACAAGACGCCGCGCACTGCCTCATGGAAACCGCAACCAATCGCTTCATCGGGCACCTTAAACTCAGACCAGGTCTTCGTTCGTCCGGCATGCAATTCAGCCAGCGCCTGCTCGGTGAAGTACAACGCGCAGGCAGCCGCGTAAGCTTGGAAGTAAGTGCGAGCGCGATCCCGCTCAATTGCATTACTCCACTTCGGTATCTTCCACTCAAACTCCACTTCCGGCTTCATGGCTGTCTTCGGCAGGTAGATCTTCACGCTGTGACCAGTGGCCTTGACGTACCCGATGTCGACCTTGCCGGCAAGTGCTGTCGCCCAGAATCGCGCGATGGGCCCACCGCCAGTATCGAGCGCCAGGTATTTCTTATCGCCCGGCTCGTCTTTGTGATACCAGCGGGGCGACATCACCCAGGTGTAGTTTCCGTCGAAGTCACGTTTTTGCGGTCGTGGAATAGTGGTTTGGTTCCAGGGATGTTGGCGATCGACCGGATTCCCGAGCGGGTCCGTCTTCACAAACATTTCCGACTGATCCCAATCGTCGTAGTACGAACTGCCGAGGAGAATGCGGATGCCGAGGTTAATGTCCACCAGATCGGTCGTCACTAATTTGCCGTCGACGACGACACCTGGGGTCACATACATCGCGTTCCCCCACTCGTTCATGTTCTTGTAGGTGTAATCGCAAACAGCCGGATCCTGAAAAGATCCCCAGCAGCCGAGCAGAATGCGACGCTGGCCCACCTTCTCGTAGCCGGGCAGTGCTTCATAGAAGAAGTCGAACAGGTCATCGTGCAGCGGCACCACCTTTTTCATGAATTCACAGTAACGCATTAAGCGGACGAGATAGTCCGTGAAGAGCTGAACGGTCGGTACCGTGCCTACGCCGCCCGGATAGAGAGTCGAAGGATGAACGTGGCGGCCTTCCATCAGGCAGAACATTTCGCGTGTGTAGCGACTAACGTGCAGCGTCTCGCGATAAAACTCCCCGGTGAATGGATTCAAGGCCGTCATGATTTCGGCGATGGTCTTGTAGCCATGATCGGCGGCATGCGGCGCCGCAGTCGTCTTGGCCTTCTCCCAAACAGATGGATTCGTCTCCTTAACCATCTGTTCACAAAAATCTACGCCCACCAGATTGTCCTGGAAGATGTTGTGATCGAACATGTACTCGGCCGCCTCGCCAAGATTGACTATCCATTCCGCGATCGCGGGTGGGCGAACATCAAAAGCCATGTTCTGCGCATAAGTGGCGCAGGTGGCGTGATTGTCGCCGCAGATGCCGCAGATCCGGCTGGTGATGAAGTGGGCGTCGCGCGGGTCTTTGCCCTTCATGAAGATGCTGTAGCCACGAAAGATTGAGGACGTCGAATAACATTCCGCAACTTCGCGATTCGCAAAATCAATCTTCGTGTAGATGCCCAAACTCCCGACGATGCGAGTAATGGGATCCCAGTTCATGTCTACGAGCGTGCGTGGTTTGGTTGGTACCTTGGTAACAGTTGACGTACTCATGACGCTCGCTCCTTTATCTGTAATGGTGGCGGGTTATAGCCAGTGGTGAGTTCGGGACGGTTATGTCGCCACTTCGGTTCCTTGTTTACGGTTGCGTTAGTTAAACTCCGCAGTTTCCGTACGGCCGCACCATAGATTCCGATGGCGGAGGCCGAAAGTTTGGCGCCCGGCGGCTCGTCCATGAACGGCATGAACTTGTCCGGGAATCCGGGCATCGTGCACCCGATGCAAATGCCGCCAACATTGGGACAGCCACCAATGCCGGCCATCCAACCGCGCTTCGGTACATTGCAGTTGACCACCGGCCCCCAACAGCCCAACTTCACAATGCACTTGGGCGAGCCGTATTCGGTGGCAAAGTCTCCCTGCTCGTAATAGCTGCCTCGGTCGCATCCTTCATGTACGGTCTTTCCGAACAACCACGTCGGACGCCCTGCCTCATCGAGTGGAATCATTGGCGCCAGACCGGCCGCGAGGTATAGCAGGTAAAGCACAGTCTCCATGAAATTATCCGGTTGTACCGGACAACCGGGCACGTTCACGATCGGAATGCCTGCGGAAGATTTCCAGTCCCAACCGAGATAGTCCGCCAAACCCATGCAACCGGTGGGATTCCCTTCCATCGCGTGAATACCGCCGTAAGTAGCGCAGGTACCGATCGCAACGACCGCCAAAGCTTTGGGTGCAAGGCGGTCGATCCATTCGTTCGTCGTGATAGGCTGGCCCGTCATCGGGTCCGCGCCCATCGCTGCCCAGTAGCCTTCGCCACTCAGATTTTCGTTCGGGATGGAACCCTCGACGACTAAAACAAAAGGATCGATCAAGCCCTGTTCGGCTTGATAGAAATACTTCATGAAATCGTCGCCACATTCGTAGGCGAGCACAGGATTGTGTAAGTGCACGGTTGGGAGTCCGGGTATCGCCCCCATCACCACGTCCTCGACGCTCGGCTGCGTAGCCGCAGTTATCGACACCGAGTCGCCGTCACAACCAAGGCCTGCTGTAATCCACACAATGTGAATGTCTTTAACCGCCGGTGGTCGTTGCGTGCTCCGACCATACGGGGCAGTTTCTGCCGCCATATGCTTCCTCTCCTTTCTGCTTGCGATTGATGATGGTAGGCACTAATGCTCCTATGATTTCAGCAATTCTGCTACGCCCCGGATCGTCAGGGCAGGTGGAACACCAAGAGCCGAATACTTGACTGCGCCCCGGGGAGACGCTGGTTGGCGATTTAGCTAGCAGGCAGGGGACATGCCGATACAAACCATAAGCGCATAATCTGCCGCACATCCACGCGTTCGAGCTGGCCAGATAAAGCTAACCAACGATAACTCAGGGAGGAGGCGATTATTGGTCGAGGGAAGGGGTTAGTCTATTCGTAGACCTACGTAATTAATCTTCTAAAGCTCCGTATTTTTTGTGGCGAAATTGTTGGCTAACCTTCCATCGGAATTATTCCGCGGCGCAGCGCGAAGCGGATTAGATCAGCCTGAGTGTGTAGATCAAGTTTGTGCATGAGGTTTGAGCGGTGAGTTTCGGCGGTTCGCGAACTGATTCCGAGGCGCGAGGCAATCTCTGGATTCGTATTCCCTTCGGCAGCAAGGTGTAAGACTTCTCTTTCTCGAGCAGTCAGCGTTTCATAGCGATCAAGCGTGGCAGCCTTTGCCTTTTCCTGATAGGCCTCAATCGCGCGTGCAGACAATGGCGGGCTCAAATAGCGCCGGCCCGCTGCCGCTTCCCGGACCGCCAACACCAAGTCCGCGGAGCTGGAGTCTTTCAATACGTAAGCTGAGGCGCCATTGCTAAGCGCTTCGAGTACGTAGGCCTCGTTCGCATACATCGACAAGATAACGATCTGCGTTTGCGGCACGCGCTTTTTGATTTGCCTGAGGACGTCAAGGCCCCCCAGGCCCGGCATCATCAGATCCAAAACCATTACTTGCGGGTTCAGCTGTTCGACTTGTTGCACGGCTTGCAAGCCATCGCCTGCTTCACCCACGACTGTCAGGTCATGTTCAACCTCGAGCAGCGCGCGCAAGCCCTGGCGAACAATGTGATGGTCATCGGCAAGAACGATGGTGGTCATAGGACGTAAAGAAGTTTCCAGTTTCGAGTTTCCAGTTTCGAGTTTCGAGTTTGGCCTTTGCTCTTTGGTCTTTGGTCTTTGCCTCTCCCATCAAAAGTCAGTCTGCCAATGGACCGGCCATGTGGGTTAGGGATCAAAGACCAAAGACCCAGACCCAAGACCATCTACCTCGCAATACTCAATTCCGCCATCAAGCGAGTACCTTCGCCTATTTGAGTTTCGACGTTGAGCTGTCCTCCGAGCAAGGTTGCTCTCTCCCGCATGCCGGCCAGACCGCTCGTTTCTCCGGCAATAACCGCAGCAGGATCGAAGCCGACTCCGCGATCCACAACCTCCAAACACAAGTCGTGCGCGCTGGTCCAGACTTGCACTGTGGCTTCGCTCACTTTCGCGTGGCGCGCAACGTTCGTCAACGCTTCCTGCACGATTCGATACGCAGCTGTCTCAACCTCGGGCGCAAATCGCTTTCCTTCCAGGCCGCTATGTCTAAAATCAACTCTCACCTCAGTCTGTGCGGTGTAATGTTCAATGTGCCACAACAAAGCCGGCAAGAGGCCCAGATCATCCAACATCGCCGGACGCAGATCGAGCGATAATTTCCGAGCGCGTGCCATCAATTCGTTAACCAACCCTCGAGCCTTGTGCAAACTTACGGGCACTTCCTTTGCGGGCAAACGCGTCCCTATGTCCAGCGTAAATTTCAGACCGGTCAGCACCTGCCCTATTTCGTCATGCAGTTCGCGAGCAATGTTGCGTCGCTCCAACTCCTGAACTTCCATCAAACGACGGGAGAGGAACTTAAGTCGCTCGGCATAATTGCGCAGTGCTTCCTCTGAATGCTTGCGCCGCGTGATGTCGCGGATGACGCCGATCACGATGCGGCCTTCATCGCCTTCCATTGGACTCAGCTTGATGTCGACTGGAAACTCCGATCCGTCCTTTCGTTTGCCATAAAGCTCCAGGGCGCCTCCCATTGAGCCAGTGTTAAGCGCATCGAAGGGACTGGCTGAGGATGAGTTGAGTCTCCCCGGCACCAGAAATTCCAGCGGCCTTCCTAGTAATTCATTCCGCGAGTAACCGAACATCTGTTCCACCTGCGCATTCACTCGCCAGATGTTGCCTTCAGGATTGATCACGACAACGGTATCCGGCGCAAATTCGAAGATCCCTTCAAGCATTGTTTCGCTCTTTTTGAGCGCCTCTTCAGCCCGCTTCAAATCTGAGATATCGAAGGCGACCCCATGAATAAACCACGGTTGGCCGTCGTGGTTGCGGACCATCTTGGCTTCGCAATGAAACCATACGACGTGCCCATCACGCGCAATCACTCGATAAAGCGACTTCAAAGGCTCGCCCATCAGAAAGAGCTGGGCCGCTTCGCTACTCCAACGCGCTTTGTCGTCTGAATGGATCTGCTGGTACCAGCGGACCGGGTCGTTTAACCATTCTTCCTGAGTAAATCCGAGAATGGCTTCGATCTGCGGACTCACATAAGCTTCGCCGATTCCCTTATCAAGGAAGGCCATGAAAGCGACCGCAGGGATTTGCTCAACGAGGGTTCGATAGCGAGCATCCACCTCGGGCAACGCACCTGACGTTGCCTCTCCATTCGCATCTCTGCCGCTGGTCTGGTGCAGCGAGTTGTTAAGCGGCCCAAATTCCCCGATCTGTTCCAAGGGAAAAGCCATCGCCAAATCCCGCAGTACCTCCTCGGCCGCGGATGCATTGGCCGAATCGGTCACACTCAGAATTTGTTCGAGTCTGTACTCCATCTGATGCTTCCCGTTGGCACTACCGAACTGGGGTTTTCGACTGGCGTCTGCGCCAGCTTGGCTCTTTGTTCAACGAGGCTTGCGTGAATCGTCTTAACGCATGAATTGCTTTTCCATAAGTCATCACGGCATGTGAAGACAACAAGGAACCAGGCGGCTGGTTCATGAACGGCATGAATTTATCGGGGAACCCCGGCATCGTACA
Organism: Pyrinomonadaceae bacterium; assembly: GCA_041744295.1. GTDB lineage: Bacteria > Acidobacteriota > Blastocatellia > Pyrinomonadales > Pyrinomonadaceae > PSRF01. Next base: position 16,183 of record JBGTLE010000031.1, read on the forward strand.
TCCGATACAGATTCCCCCAACAGTGGGACAGCCGCCAATACCAGCCACTACACCACGCTTGCCGATATTGCACTGGACCACGGGGCCCCAACAGCCGAGTTTTACGATGCACTCTCGTGACCCATACTCTTCACCAAACTGGGCCTGCTCGTAATAACCACCACGGTCGCAGTTCTCATGAACCGTCTGACTGAAAAGCCACGTCGGTCTCAACGCTTCATCAAGCGGGATCATCGGCGAGCGCCCGGCTGATTGATAGAGCAGATACAGCAACGTCTCCATCAGGTTGTCCGGCAGCGTCGGACAGCCGGGCACACAAACGATTGGCACGCCAGCTTTCGACTTCCACTCCCAACCGAGATAATCCGGCAAACCCATCGCCCCGGTTGGATTTCCTTCCATCGCATGAATGCCACCGTAGGTTGCACACGTGCCGACCGCCATCACCGCCCAGGCTTTTGGCGCGAGACGATCAATCCATTCCGTCGTCAGGATTGGCTGACGAGTTTCCTTATCGGTGCCGAACGAAGCCCAGTAGCCTTGCTCTTTGTTGGTTTCGTCCGGGATGGAACCTTCAATGACCAGGATGAACGGATCAATTTCGCCTGCCGCAGCCTTATGAAAGAACGCCATGAACTCGTCGCCGTTCTCATAGGCGAGAAACGGATTGTAAAACTTCACCTTCGGAATCCCGGGGATGCCGCCCATCACGATATCTTCGATACTGGGCTGCGTGGCCGCAGTCATCGCGATCGTTTCGCCGTCACAACCGAGTCCGGCAGTGATCCACAGCACGTGAACTTCTGCTAGTGGATGAGCGGCACGAACACTGATCGGCGCATCAGGCATGGTTAAAGGGGAACCTTTAGTGAAATCGGGCCTCAGTTCGAGAGATTCCGTTGCAGCCACATTAGGCCCGATGATCTGGGGCGTCAAGAAATGTTCCCATTGAATCACACGGAGTGGGTACATATGCCAACGCCTACTGTGAAGAGAACCCATTCGGCGTACCTCCACGCCTTATCAGTTTGTTTCTGCCCTCCTTTGATTGTTAGCTGCGTGACATGAATGAATGGTATAAGCCCTTTGTTCTTATGATCACTTTACTCTTAGGAGGCGTCATACAATGGCGAGCAATCTCCGCGACTTCCGCGTTTACTTGAAAGGAGAGGGGGACAATAACGTCATCACCGTGACTGCTGCCTCGTTCAAGCTTGAGTATTCGAATCAGCGGCTCCGATTTGACTTCTTTCGTGAAGACAACAAGCAGGCAAATCTTTACGTCAGGCATGGGTGTGTTGCCATCATTGTACCCGTGGAGGGAGACCAGAACGATGGACAGGTTTTCCGCGTTACTACCAAGAACGGGACTCACGTCGACATCCGCGCCGCTTATTTCCGAATTGGTGCGGACGTGGTGGCGTTCTATGACTTGAACAATAAATACCTCGATGATGTCTATGTCCTGGAAACTGAAGTGGTGGCGTGCGTTCCGCTGGGGACGGTGCCAGCCGAACCGCCACCGTTCGAGGGAAAGTAATTCAAAGTTTGGAACGGATCGCTGGCGAAATAGGAAAGGTCACTCAACGCGAGCGGCCTTTCTTTCCTGGCATTACGCCCGATGATCTGGGGCCGGCACGAAATGTTCAGCTTCAAACGCTCATAGGTGAGTAGACGCCCCTGCGGTTTGGGCCTGAAATTCACTCATGGGCGCTGCGGTAACACAGGCCGAACCCGAAGAGCAATCAGAACCGCAAGCGACAGCGACCGGGTCGAATCCACAGATGATTCTTGACGGTTTTTAGAAGAAGAGTTTATCGCGCGTTGAAGCTTCGGCAATGACCCGGTCGCTGGCGCTTGCGGTCCTGATTGAGTACTGCCATTCACGGCCGCCGCCTGAAGAGGAGAGAGCTATGAGTTCAGACAAACCCGAATCGAAACCCGCCATCGACGTCATCAAAACCAAGGATGCGGCTTCCAAATACGTCGTCTTTGGAAAGGACCTGGTGGCGCTTCTGCGCGACTTGGCCTTGTTCATTTTGGCGTTGCTCCTGCTGGTCTTTCCCGGTACATTCAATAACGTCCTCAGTAGTGCCGGTTTCGAGGAAGGCAGCTTCGTGGGTTTCAAGTGGAAGCCAAAGCTGTTGGACTCAGATAAAGCACTGAAAGAGTCGCAGTCATTGATTACCGATCTCAAAGAACAAAACAACAAGATGTCGCAGGCCCTGGGTGAGGCCCAAAGCAAGCTCAACGATCCCTCACTCAAACAGCAATTAGCCGACCTTGAAGAACGGAACAAGCAGTTGAACGTGACTTCAACACGCGTCGAAAAGTCGGTGGCGTCAACCATCGAATCCAATGCGGCGCTGGTTGAAAAGGTTCAGAGCAATGCGGCCGCAGACTCAAAGTGGGGCGTGGTATATGGCGGCGACACAAAACTGGACGCCGCAAAATATGAGGTGGGAACTATCGCCCAGAAAAGTGGGATTCCCAACGCCTCGATCTATCTGCGACAAGGATCTTACCGAAGCGTTTCGGTGGTGGGCAGCAAAGCCGAAGCAGACCAGGTGCTTCCGAAAGCTC
>JBGTLE010000032.1:0-32817 GCA_041744295.1 Pyrinomonadaceae bacterium
ATTTCGAATGCAATCAATCCTTTCTGGATCATCACACTCACATTTCCGTTGGTGTGGTTCTGGAAGTGGATGGATGACCGCGGCAAAGAGCCTTCGACGCCGACCAAGATGGCCATTGGAATGTTCCTGACCGCGCTCTCCTTCTTTATTCTTTACACCGCAGCCAAAACCGGCGAGGCGCAGGTGCCGCAACCTTCGGAATACGCCACCGGAGCATTCAGGATCACAGATCGCACCCTGGGGAGCTTACGTGAAGACGGCGTTCCGGAGGATGTGATTGCGAAGCTGGATCATGCCGATATCAAGAGCAAGAAGTTCGCTAAAGACGATACCGGATCCGGCGAGGCTAATTTCACGACGGCACTAAATACAGCGCTGGGACCAGAGTCGACCCAGTATCGTGATGCGCTCTTGAGACGAGCTTATATTTTCAAGGTCTCACCGTTCTGGCTCATTCTCGCCTACATGGTTATCTCGTTAGGCGAGTTGATGCTGTCGCCGATGGGGCTGTCGCTGGTATCGAAGGTAGCCCCGATTCGGATGCGCGGAATGATGATGGGAGGGTGGTTCGTAGCCACTGCTATCGGAAATAAGCTGACAATGATCGGCGTCTATTGGGAGCGGTGGCTGCAGTCGAGTTTCTTTATCATTCTGGGCTTGATGGCGTTTGTCATGGCTATTGTTCTGCTTGTTCTCTTGCGGCCTTTGAAGAAGGCAATGCCGGGCGTGTAAGCTCGCGGCTTGCTGAAACATGATCCCCGGCTCACTCATTAAAAGAGCGCTGTGCCGCCTTCGTTGCGGTAAGCCTCTGGCTTACCGTGAGACTTAAATATTGAAAGGCTGCGCCTCTTAGAGTTTGTCGAGGCGGAGCCTCTAAACTGATTAGTGAGTGACGGTAGGCCATAGGCTTACCGCAAGGAACGCGGCCGAGCCGCACTCGCAGCTCAAAAAGCTCTGAAGCTGCCGAGCTCGCGATAAGTCAAAACCCACGCGGCTACACCAAATCACGTAAATAGGAGACATCACTTGTCTAACCGGTTACCAGTTTATCTGCTCGTTGCACTCATTTTCGTCTCTTCGTCTCTTACAGCAGCACAACAAAAGCTTCTCACCATCGACGACATCTTTGATCCGGTAGAGAAGGTCGACTTCAACGGCACCACGCCAAACATCCGTTGGCTCAAGGACGGCACTCACTACTTGCTGGCAAGCGATGCTTCCAAGACGAACACGCCGCGACTTCAGAAGGTCAACGCGGTGACTGGCCAGGCAAGCCCGTTTCTTGACACTCAGAAGATGATCGCGGCGTTCACCAGTCTGGGCGGCATCACCGAACCGGAGGCGCGGCAGCTCGCCAATCGCAGCACGTACCATTTCAATAAAGCCGAAACCGCGGTGCTTATCAACTGGGCCAACGATCTCTTTTTCTACGAACTCGGAAGCACTAAAGCGGTCCGCGTAACAAACAACTCTGAACCTGAAGTGGGCGAAACTTTCAGTCCCAACGGCCGCATGATCGCGTTCGTGCGGGGTAACAACATTCACTTGTTTGATATCGCACAGGCGTCCGAAAGACGACTGACATCCGACGGTAGCGCGACCATCTTCAATGGCCGTTTGGATTGGGTTTATCAGGAAGAGCTTTATGGACGCGGGAACTTTGAAGCTTACTGGTGGAGTCCTGATTCAACAATGCTTGCGTATTTGAGGTTGGACGAAGCGCCCGTGCGCGAGTTCACAGTCGTAGATCACATACCCTATCGCCAAAATCTCGAAGTCACCGCCTATCCGAAGGCCGGCGATCCAAATCCGCTCGTTCAACTCGGTGTGTTGAATGCATCAGGAGGCGCAACGCGCTGGATTGACACCTACAAGTACCAACCAACTGATTTGCTGATCACGCGAGTTTCGTGGACACCGGACAGCAAGAAGGTCGCGTACCAGGCACAGAACCGCGAACAGACTTGTCTCGATCTGAACTATGGCGACGCCCGCGAGGGAAAGACCGACACCATTTTTCGCGAGCAGACGAAAGCGTGGGTCGAGGTAATCAGCAATCCACATTGGATGGATGATGGCTCATTCCTTTGGGAGAGTGAACGAAACGGCTGGCGACATCTTTATCACTACGGCAAAGATGGAAAACTGGTTCGTCAGGTTACGGACGGCAAATGGGAACTCCGCTCGTTTGAAACGATTGACGAGAAGAACCGCACTGTCTATTTCACCGCGACTGAGCACAACCACATTGCTCCGCATGCTTATCGCATAAAGCTCGACGGCACTGGCTTGACGCGACTTACCACGGCGGACGGCTCCCACAAGGTTTCGTTCAATTCCACGGCGACGCACTTTGTTGATTTCTGGAGTGACGCGAACACTCCCACTCAAACACGGCTTTTCAACAGCGATGGTAAACAAGTCAGATTGATCGAAGAGAACAACGTCACGGCATTGAAGCAATACAAACTGGGCCAGCCTGAGTTTCTTCAGGTGAAGACACGCGACGGCTTTGTCATGGAAGCGATGATGATCAAGCCGCCTGATTTTGATCCGCGCAAGAAATATCCGGTGCTTGAGTTTACTTACGCTGGACCGCACGCGCCGTCCGTGAAGAACATTTGGGGAGGCACGGCGTACCTGTGGCATCAGATGATGGCGCAGAAGGGATACATCATTTGGATTTGTGACAATCGCACGGCAAGTGGAAAGGGCGCTGAGTCTGAGTGGCCCGTCTACAAAAACTTTGGTGAGCTTGAGTTGCGTGACCTTGAAGACGGCGTCTCCTGGTTGAAGAGCCAGCCGTACGTCGATGGTTCGCGCATCGGACTCTGGGGCTGGAGCTATGGCGGCTTTATGACGAGCTATGCCTTAACTCACAGCAAGAGCTTCAAGGCGGGAATCGCGGGCGGGACAGTTTCTGATTGGCGGAACTACGATACGATCTATACCGAGCGATACATGGGAACGCCGCAGAATAATCTTGAAGGGTACCAGAGGAGTTCGCCGGTTACTGCCGCAAAAGACCTGCACGGGAAGTTGCTGTTGATTCACGGATTGATGGATGACAACGTGCACGTTCAGAACACGGTTCAGTTTGCGTATGAGTTGCAGAAGGCAGGGAAGCCCTTTGAGTTGATGCTGTATCCGAAATCGCGGCATGGCGTGACGGATCCGCTGCTCGTGAAGCATATGCGCACGATGATGATGGAGTTTTTGTTGGAGAATTTGTAGGAGGGGTTACAGATCGTTTTCGGTAAGACCAGCAACCTTCATGAAGTGCCTAAGTAACCCTGTCTTGAGAGCCTCGTTGCGGTGAATTGGAACGGAGAGGCGAAGATCAATTCCCGTAAATATGATGGCTTCCTTGAACGCGTAATAAGATCCATCCATGACGCTCGAGCAGTTTGGCGAACTCCTTGCCTGAAATTGATTTCATGACGCGGATTGTCGCCCTTCGCCGAAAATCAGTAGTGCGGGGAAACGGAAAGAATTAGCCCATCATACGGCGATCTCTAACACACGAGCCTCTGGGCTAACTTGTGCCGGCGAAATATCAACGGACAAACAACCCTCAATAGCTTCGTAGAGGTTCCGAAGCAGCTCCTCAAACGTCTCTCCCTGAGTAGCACAACCTGGGATGGCTGGTACTTCGGCCCAAAAGCCACCTTCCTCAGCCTCGTGAATTACAACCTTAATTTTCATGATGGGATTATACGGGTAGCCGAACTGATTAAGCGAGGCATTGCCATAGCCCGAAGGTGTTGCGACCTCCAGCCCAGGGTTGCGCGCCTTGGCGCTACCCTGGGATCCAGCAACGAACCGAATCCTACCCCAACGGGGTTGCGTCTGAACCTCGCGAGGCCCGTCACAAATTTCAACACTCACCGTCACGAGACCGGACCGCCGCTCTTGGTCGCAACCCCGTTGGGGTAGCTTTCTGGACGCTCGCGATCCCAGGGTAGCGCCAAAGCGCGCAAGCCTGGGCTGGAGGCTGCAACACCTTCGGTGTAAAGACCGGCGAACCAACTCGCTTGCCAAAAACGCGATACCCGCGTGGTGGTACTGACTTCATCCGTTACCTTCTCTGGCACTTTGGACAGTAGTAGGTTGAACGCGCCGCCTGGACCACGCGACGGATGCGTGTCCCGCACTGAACACACGGTTCACCTTCGCGTTCATACACTCGCCAGAACCGTTCGTCACCTCCAAAATAACTTCCATTTCCATCCGCCAGATCAATTTTCAAAGTAGAGCCACTCTCAATCGCTTCGCTAAGAATCTGCTGAATCGCTTTGTGCAATCGCGCGATGCGTTGTTTTGAAAGCGACGTGGCGCTGGCAAAGGGACTGATGCGAGCAAGCAAAAGCGCCTCGGCGGCGTAGGTATTTCCCAGACCCAGAATTTTTGTCTGATCGAGTAAGAGTTGTTTCAGCGGCCGTCGTGAACGAGCGAGGGTCTCGCTTAGATATGCGAGGCTAAAATCATCGGAGAGCGGTTCCGGCGCGAGGTCTTTCAATTCGCGACTACGCTGCAGCCGGGACGCGATCACAATCTTCATCCGCCCGAACTGTCGCATGTCGCAGAACGCCAGGACCGAGTCATCGTCCAGATAGAAAACCACATGGGCGTAGGGAGGAAGTTTTTGATCGTATGCGAGGCGGACGAATTTTCCAGTCATCCGCAAATGGACGAGCAGGACACGATCTTGATCGAGTTCGATGAGAATGTATTTGCCGCGCCGGTTGACTGCTTCAATCCGTAGGCCGCGCAGTTTGCGTTTGAAGGTCGCTGCGGAAACACCAACTACTAGCCGCGGCAGGTTCACGTCGACGGCAACGATACGTTGACCGAGGACAGCGCGACGCAAAGCCCGGACGACATGTTCAACCTCTGGTAGTTCAGGCATTCGGCGCGGTGGCTCAGGGCTCGTCCCTGGACGAACCCTGACGGAATGAAAGAATCCGCATTAATTATTTGTCAGCTTGCTTGCGGATGCGGCCCACGATTTCCACTCGCACCGGAACTCCGTCGACCTCGGTTGGCAGCTCCTCGATTTAAGACAGGTGAAAGCCAGGCAAACTGCTCCTATCATCGCTGCAAGGCAAGCTCTTCGCCTGCGGCTAGCAGCGCTTGAGACTTCTCAACGGAGGTCGCTTCGGAATAGATTCGCAGCATTGGTTCAGTGCCGGATTGCCGGAACAACAGCCAGGATTCATCGGCGAACAACAGCTTCGTTCCATCCGTGGTTTGCACGTCGATCACTCTCTCGGCGGCCATTTTCCCAGGTGGCGACGATGCCAGCCGGTCAACAAAATCCATTCCCGGTTCTACATCCATCTTCAAATCCGTGCGTCCGAAGTAAAACTCGCCAAACTCTTTGTGAATATCGCGCAGGATCTCCGACGGCGGCTTACCGGCTGTGATCACGGCTTCAAGGAAAAGCAGGGAATTCAATATGCCATCGCGTTCGGGAATATGTCCTTTCACCCCAATACCGCCCGATTCCTCTGCGCCGATCAGGATGTCATCACTCATCATCAGTTCAGCGATGTATTTAAATCCGATCGGAGTTTCGTAGAGTTTAAGGTTATGTGCCGCAGCAATTCGTTTGAGCAACACTGATTGCGAGAAGGTTCGTACTACCCCGCCGGTCATCTTTCGATTCCTCGCCAGGTGCAAAAGGATCAAGGGAACAACGTCGTGCATCGTCATCGTGTCGCCGCGTTCGTTCACAGCCCCGACGCGATCTGCATCACCGTCGGTTGCGACTCCAGCCACTGCTCCAGTTTTAAGGACGCGTTGCTTTAACGGACCAAGATTCTTGTCAATCGGTTCAGGGCTGATGCCGCCGAAGAGCGGATCGCGGTTGCCACGAATAGTTTCGATCTTCAAGTTGCCGCCAGTGAGAAAACTCTCTGTCCAGTTTCCTCCCGAGCCATGCATCGAGTCGACAATCAGAACACCCCGGGCGGCTTTCAACCTATCGATGTCAATGTACGATCTGATCTGCACGTTGTAGCTTTCGATTGCCGGCGCGAGTGGTTCAGTGCTGCTCGCATCAACCTCTTTTCGCTTTGGCGAATTCACATCCACCAATCTTTCGACTTCTGCAGTGGTCGCCGGGGTCGCACTGCCGCCCCACGGAGCCTTGATCTTGAAGCCGTTAAAGTCTGGTGGATTATGTGATGCGGTGATCACGATGCCCCCTTCAGCGTGCAGATCTTTCACAGCCCATGAGATGAGGGGAGTAGGAACTGCTTCCGAAAAGCAAGCGACGCGAAAGCCATTGCCCGACATCACCTCAGCCGCGCGTTGCGCAAAATGCTCAGACATGAAGCGGCGATCATAGCCAATAACAACAAGCATTGACGCGGAGGTCATCGCTTCGCCGATCAACCCGGAAAACAACTTGTCCTGGCTTTCAGTCGAACTGATCTGTCCCACCGACACCAATTGATCCGTAAGCGACTTCCTCCGCTGTTCTACGAGGTAATCTGCGTAAGCCTGTGTCACGCGCTCAAGGTTCTCGAAGGTGTAATCGCGGGCGATCACCGCGCGCCAACCGTCGGTGCCAAACTTAATTGAGGCGCGAGGCATAACCACTACTCCACGCCTCCGGTGATCGTGTAGTCGGTCAAAGATGTCTTGTCACCAAGCGCCGCGCCTGGACCAACAACTGCCGAGCGTCCAATGTGGCAACCACGTCCAACGATCGAGTTCGTCACAATCGCTGCGGTTCCCACGCGCGTGTGCGGCCAGATGACTGAGTTCTCGACGCGCGCTCGCTCTTCAACGAACGAACCCTGGCCCAAAACAGAGTTGATGATCTGCGCGCCGGGCTTGATCTGGCAGTCGTCGCCGATTATTGAAAGATCGTCGATCTCGGCCGCCGTTGCCGAGTCAAAGTCACCGCGCCGTTCCTTTAAATGAACGCGCGCGACTCGGTTTGCGAGCAGATCATGATGGGCTTGGAGGTAACGTTCAGGAGTGCCGAGATCGATCCAGTAGGTGCGCGGCGGCACATGAGCAAAGAAGGCCTCTCCACGTCGCAAAAGTTCCGGAAACAATCCGTATTCAAATGAGTGGTTCTCGCCGGCAGGAATGTAATCCAGGACCTGCGGTTCGAGGATGTAAGTGCCCGCGTTGATCGTGTTGCAGGGGAGTTTTTCTTCCTTTGGCTTTTCCAGAAACTGCTTGATGCGGCCATCGGCCTCAGTCTCCACTAAACCGTAGTCACGCGGATTATCGACGGGGGTTAACACTACCGTCGCGGTGGCTTTGCGTTCGTTATGCTCGCGAATAACAGCCTTGAGATCCAGATCCGTCAGAATGTCGCCATTGAAAACAACCGTCGGTTCGCGAATGAGATCTTCGGCAAACTTGTAAGCGCCGGCGGTGCCCATTGGCTGCGGTTCAACCGTGTACTTCAGCTTTACGCCAAAGTCAGTACCATCGCCGAGGAGCTGCTCGATCTTGTTGGGTTGATAGGAAAGCGAGAGTGTTATGTCGACGATTCCGGCCCGGCGCAAGGTATCGATCTGGTAGAGCAGAAACGGACGATTGCAAATCGGAACTATGGGCTTGGGTGTGTAAACTGTGAGCGGGCGCAGGCGTGTGCCTTTGCCACCAGCGAGAATTAAGGCCTGCATTATTATTTTCCGGATGATGTTTTAAGGTTGAATAGCACACACGAGTCTATCACTCGGTTGTGAAGCAATTCAAACGCACTAACTTTTCTGATGTGGCGTTGCGTGAGCTGTGCTTGGGCGGATAGTATTACGGTTGGTCAGTTGTCCGTGGTCAGTTGCTGGATCTGGGTCTTGGGACTTTGGTCTATGGTCTTTGACGTTTTCGGTAACTAGTTCGATTCCATTGAAGATGCAATTCGGCAAAGAAGAGCAAAGACCAAAGTCCAAAGACCAAAGACCAGTGAAACATTTACCATGCAGATGAGTAGGAGACGTGATGTCGATCAAGGAAGCCGTAATTATCAGCGCAGTGCGAACACCGGTCGGCAAGTTCCTCGGCGCCTTAAGAGATTTCAAGGCGACTGAGCTTGGCAGCCTGGTCGTTAAAGAAAGCGTCAAACGCGCCGGCGTGGCTCCGGCCGATGTTGATGAAGTGATTATGGGATGCGTAATCCAGGCAGGGCTGGGCCAGAATCCCGCACGTCAAGCTGCGCTGATTGGTGGCCTGCCTCCGGCTGTATCGGCAGTGACGGTCAACAAAGTGTGCGGCTCAGGACTCAAGGCTGTGATGATGGCAGCACAGGGAGTTCAACTCGGCGATACAGACATAGTTGTTGCCGGCGGCATGGAGTCGATGAGTAACGCCCCTTATCTGGTCCCAAAAGCACGCCAGGGATACCGCCTGGGTCACGGTCAATTACTCGATTCAATGATTCAGGATGGGCTTTGGTGCGCCTTTAACGACTATCACATGGGGTGTACGGGCGAAGTTGTAGCAGAGCGTTGGAACGTTTCGCGGTCGGAACAGGATGAGTATGCGTTGAACTCCCATCGCAAAGCGGCCGCCGCGATTAAGGCTGGCTACTTTAAGGACGAGATCGTTCCCGTTGAAATTCCGCAGAAGAAAGGCGCGTCGGTACTCTTCGCCGAAGATGAAACGGTTCGCGAGGACACTTCGCTCGAGGCCCTGGGAAAATTAAAACCAGCCTTCAAGAAGGATGGGAGCGTAACCGCGGGTAATGCACCGGGTGTTAATGACGGCGCATCTGCGGTTGTCGTGACGTCGCTCGAGCGGGCGCGGTCAATGGGCATTGAACCGATGGGTCGCATCGCTGCGCAAGCGACGTCAGGGACGGAACCGGAACTCGTGATGATGGCGCCCGTTGAAGCTATTAGAAAAGTGCTTAAGAAAGCCGGCTGGGCATTCAGTGAAGTCGACCTGATTGAGTTGAACGAAGCTTTCTCGGTCCAGGCGGTGGCGATTGTTAAGGAACTCGGTCTCGATCCTGCAAAGGTGAACGTCAACGGTGGCGCCGTAGCGCTGGGTCACGCGATTGGTCAGTCGGGTTCACGTCTGTTAACCACGATGCTTTATGAAATGAAGCGCCGCGATGTGCATCGTGGTGTGGTGGCGCTTTGTTTGGGTGGCGGAAACGCGGTAGCAATGGCGGTGGAGAGATAAATGCAGGGAACTGACCACAACAAAATCCTTGGCATCATCCACCTCGTATACGGAATACTCGGCGTTGGGCTGATAGCTTTGATTTCGGTTGTCTTCCTGGTGTTTATCGGGATTTCCGCGGCAAGTGCTGACGGCCTGCTCGGCGCCGGAATTCTCGGCGTCGTATTGCTCGTTTTTCTCGTTATCAATATCGTCTTTTCAATTCCTTCGTTTCTTGCCGGCTACGCAATGCTCAAGAAGAAAAAGTGGGCCAGGACCGCGAGTATTGTTGCCGCGGTAACTGATGGCATGAGTTTTCCATTTGGCACTGCGCTTTGCATCTACACGCTCTGGTTTATTTTCAGCGATCAGGGGCGAATGTTGTACGACAACATGCGACCGGCAGGTGCGCTGCCGCCAGCGCCGCCACAATGGGTATCCGCGTCTTCAAAACAACGTGAAGTTGAGTACGTCCCTCCGGTTACACCGCCGGACTGGCGATAACCGGTTAAAGGAGGATCGTGGTCACTGAAATCATCGGTGTAATTGGGGCGGGAACAATGGGCGCCGGCATCGCGCAAGTGGCCGCGCGGGCGGGTTATCGGGTGGTGCTGCGTGATGTTAAAGACGAGTTTCTACAGCTGGGACTGACGACCATTGACAAGAGCCTGCAGCGAGATGTGGATAAGGACCGTCTGACTGTGGATGACAAGCTGGCAATAGTTGGACGCATCAGTATCGCTACCGATATGGAAGCGTTACGGCCGGCATCATTCGTAATCGAGGCAGTCACTGAAGACTTGAAAGTTAAGAGCGAAGTGTTTCGCACTCTCGATCAGATCACCTCGCGGAATGCCATCCTTGCGTCGAATACCTCGTCCATCTCGATTACGAAATTAGGAGCAGCGACCCAAAGGCCTGACAAAGTCATCGGCATGCATTTCATGAATCCCGTGCCGGTGATGAAACTGGTTGAGGTCATTCGCGGTCTGGCAACTTCAGACGATACCTACGAGAGGGTGCGAGAACTGACGGAGAAATTGGGAAAGACCGCGCTTGATTGTCAGGATTCTCCGGGCTTTGTTTCCAATCGTGTGCTGATGCCGATGATCAACGAGGCAGTCTTTGCTTTGTACGAAGGAGTGGCATCGCGCGAGAGTATTGATGGAATCATGAAGCTCGGAATGAATCATCCGATGGGCCCGTTGACGTTGGCTGATTTCATTGGACTGGATGTTTGCCTGGCGATCATGAATGTACTATATGACGGCTTGGGCGATCCGAAATACCGAGCGTGTCCTTTGTTGCGGCGTTACGTCGATGCCGGTTGGTTGGGACGCAAAACCGGCCGCGGTTTTTACGAATACACTTGATTGGTTCTTTTAAGTTTTACTAACATCCAGCAGCTAGCATCCAATATCTAACCATGGTTCCCGTAGCACACTATTGCCAGAAATGCCTTGCCGCGAATCCGCTTGGTCAGGATTTCTGTGCGCGCTGCGGCACACGATTGATGATCATCGTCGAACCGCCGGCATCGCGATACGAAGGCATAGATGCCAGCGTCTCGACGGACGAGCATCTGCTCGAGCGTATTTCGTCGTTGGAAAACCGTCAGTCGCGGCTGACCGAACGGCTGGAGCGCGGATTGGATCTGTTGTTGCGACAGGCGCAGAACTCCTATTTCGATCGCGCCCTCGTCAATGCGCTCGTCGCACTGCTCAGCGAAGACGGAATCGTTGAAGGTGGGCGGCTCGAACGTTTGTGGAACGATCGCTGTCAGAAGGACGCAGAGGAGCAGGAAGAGAGTGCACGTCGGGAAGACCTGCGCGTCAAGATCCTTGCCGGATACCGCGGTTCTACTCGCGGTGCGTTCGAGCAATTTATTAACGAAGGCTTTCTGTTCATCGAAGACGGGCAACTGCCGCGCGGTGTACGTTCGCTGCAACGCGCCGTAGAACTCGATGCGGCAAATGCTCCGCTGCTTTCCTTTGTGGGTGAACATTTTTTTCGAAGCGGTAAGACACGACTGGCACAAAGCTACCTGGGACGCGCTTACGAAATCGCACCTGGTGATATTCGCGTGTCATTGCTGCTCGGCCTGACCTGTGCGGATGAGGGTGAGACTGAACGAGCAAAGGTATTGTTAAGTAGTGCGACCCGTCTTGGTGGTTCTTCCTTTGCCGCACACTATGGATTGGGCCGGCTATTCGTGGCGGAAGAGAACTGGCAGAAGGCGCTGAGCGAATTCAAGCGAGCGCTGGCGAGTAAACCCTCACCCGAAGCTCATTACGCTCTTGGTTGTTTGTATTTCCAATTGAACCGCGATTCGCTGGCTGCGCGGCATTTGCTGAAAGCGATCGAGATGGACGGTAATTACAGCGAAGCGTTGTACCTTCTGGCCTTAACCTATCAACGATCCGGTCAGGAGGCTTTGGCGCGCGAAGCTTTCGAGAAGTCGGGCACCGCGGAGCCGACAAAGGCTTCTCAGCGAAAGCGCCAAGTGTCTGGCCGGCCGGAGATGGCGCCACTGTTTCAGCTTTCGAGTTCAAATTCGCGCCGGTTGATTACCGGATGTGATCGACGGCTTGCCGAAGTGCTAAGACGTGATGCGTTAACTGCGTTCATGACGGTTGAGAATTGACGTTCAGGACCGTATGCGGGTCGAGACTGTGTGTAAACTAACGCGCTGAATATTAGGAAGACAGATGGGCAGTCTCACCGTCAGGAAGGTGGACCCAGTCCCCGCCTGAGTTTCGGCACAATGAAGATCGGTAGAACTTGAATCTGCTACCGACCTTGAAACTAAGGCAACTTGAAGCGGTGTCAGGGTCCACCTTCCTGACAGTGAGACTACGTATCTTGATTTGTCCTTAGACCTTGAGTTTTCGCACAGTCTCTACCCGCGAGGTGGTATGACCTCATCGCCCGCAGAGCACTCCACCAGGTCTGGTCACGTTGACAGCCCATTTTTGCTGACTATAATGAAGCCTTTTGTGCGCGGGCTGCAAAATTCGGCGAGTTGAAATAGAGTAGTACGCGATGCAAATTGAGCTATCCAGTCTTGAAAGCTCAAAGGGTCAGTTCGCCCACACTTACCAACCCGACGAACTAAGCCTTCTGGATGATCGGCTGCATTTAGCCGGGCCTGCGAAGATTTCCGGGAAGGTAAGGCGCGATGGGGAAAAGTTGAGGGTCTCGGGCCATCTGGAAGTTCGCGTTCAGGCGGAATGCGATCGTTGTTTGCAATTATTGGATTTGCCAATCTCGCAATCGTTCAAACTCGAGTACGTCACGCGAGCTCAGTATGAGGCACTGGAAGTGGCCGAGTTGCTGGACGAGGACCTTTGCCTTTCAGTGTTCGACGGCGAGAAGATTGACGTTGATGAGCTTGTCGGAGAGCAACTGGAACTCGCGGTGCCGTTTCAAACGCTTTGTCAGGAAAGCTGTAAGGGGTTCTGCCTTACGTGCGGCGTTAACCTGAATCTTGAGAATTGTAATTGCAGGGAGGCGGAGATCGATCCGCGCTGGGAAGAACTAAGGAAACTAGTGAATCGTAAATCGTGAATCGCACGTGCCGAACTAACGCTTACTATTCACGATTTACGAATCACTATTTACGAACGGAGTAATCATGCCAAATCCTAAACGAAGACATTCCAAAGCCAGACGCGGTAAGCGACGGGCACACGACGCTCTGCGTGCTCCGCAGACCAGCCTCTGTCCCAACTGTCAGGAGCCTCGCCTGCAACATCGCGTATGTCCCAAGTGTGGGTTTTATAAGGGACGCGAAGTTGTACAAGTAGAACAATCCTAGCTCGGCCAAACGTTAAAGCCTGTGCGAAATCAGTCGAAGACTGAAACCCGTCTAACGGGAAAGGTCGTTCTCGACGCGATGGGAAGCGACCATGCGCCCCATGCAGAAATTGATGGAGCACTGGCTGCCGCACGGGATCTTGGCGTCAAGATCATTCTCGTGGGCCAGCCTGAAAAGGTTGTTCCGGAATTGCGGCGCTGCGGCTGGCGAGGTGACGGCGATCGCGGGATCGAGTTTGTAGAGGCTGCGGAAGTTATCGGCATGGACGATCCCGTGGCAACGTCGGTCAGGCGTAAAAAGAAGAGCTCTTTGAGAATCGGTTCCAAGCTCGTCACCGAAGGCCGTGCTGACGGATTTGTCTCAGCTGGAAATACCGGCGCTGCGATGGCCACTGCAAAAATGGTGATTGGCATGCTGCCGGGCGTGGATCGTCCAGCGCTGGCCGCACTCATTCCGACGAAGTCGTCCAAACCCACACTCTTGCTGGATGTTGGTGCTAACTCAGAGTGCAAGGCAGAGCACCTGGTCCAGTTCGCCATCATGGGCGACGCTTACTCGCGCGCAGTGCTGGGCACCATAAAGCCCGCCGTTGGACTCATGAGCATTGGTGAGGAAGAGGCGAAAGGAAACGATCTAACCAAGGAAGCCTTCCCGCTGCTACGACAGATGAGCAGGTTGAACTTTGTCGGCAACGTAGAGGGCCGCGACCTTTTCTCAGGAGCGGTTGATGTGATCGTCACCGACGGCTTCACGGGAAACGTGATGCTCAAGCTTTCTGAAGGGTTAACCGAAGCAATGCTCTCGATGATTAAGCGAGAGTTGACTGCTTCAGCCGTAACAAAGGCCGGCGCGATGCTGGCCAAGCCCGCCTTCCGCAACATCAAGAAACGGCTCGACTACTCTGAATACGGCGGCGCGCCATTGTTGGGCGTGCGTCAAATCGTGGTGGTGGGACACGGCAGGTCCAACGCTCGGGCCATACGGAATGCAATTCGCAATGTGAAAGAGTTTTCAGAGAATCGCGCCGGCGAACGAATCGAACGCGGCATCGCAGAAACGAACCGTTCGCAAGCGCTTGCTGAAGCAGCTTTGATTAATTGAGTTTGGCTTTTCTTTTTTTACTGGATACTATTATCGTCTGCTTCAGCAACTCGAGGGATTAGATGGCAAATGAACGCGCCGGGATTCTGGGAACCGGACACTCTTATCCTGAA
Source organism: Pyrinomonadaceae bacterium (assembly GCA_041744295.1). Taxonomy (GTDB): domain Bacteria; phylum Acidobacteriota; class Blastocatellia; order Pyrinomonadales; family Pyrinomonadaceae; genus PSRF01. The sequence goes on from JBGTLE010000032.1 coordinate 14,164, forward strand.
GGCATTCTTACTAATGCCGATCTGGAAAAGATTGTAGAGACCTCAGACGAATGGATAACTTCTCGTACCGGCATCAAGCAGCGGCGCAAGGCCGGCCCGGGGGAATACACGTCAATGTTTTCCGTTCGTGCAGCCCGCCAGGCAATCGAGCGGGCCAGACTTGATCCCGCTGACATTGATCTCATTATCTGCGCAACCGTCACGCCGGATCAGATACTCCCGTCCACTGGTTGCATCATTCAGGCAGAACTGGGAGCAAACAATGCCGCGGCCATGGATGTTGTTGCTGCATGTTCGGGATTTTTGTACGGCGTAACGCTGGCTAATTCCATGATTCGAACGGGTCAGGCGAAATATGCCCTGGTAATTGGTGCTGAGATATTGAGTCAGTACGTCGATTACACTGATCGGCATACATGCGTGCTTTTCGGCGATGGCGCAGGCGCCGCAGTGCTTGGGCCTGTTGAGGGGAATCGCGGGATCCTGGCGACGAAGATTAAATCCGATGGCCGCTTTCAGGAACAGCTGTTTTCACCCGGAGGTGGTACCCGCAGACCACCGAGCGCCGCTACGCTGGCCGCCGGCGATCATTTCTTCAAGATGAAGGGAAACGAGCTCTTCAAAGTTGCGGTGCGCTCGATGACGGACATTTCGCGTGCAGTGCTCGAGGAAGCCGGATCGACCGCAGCCGACGTCAAGCTTTTCATTCCACATCAGGCCAACCAGAGAATCACTGACGCCGTTGCCAGCAAGTTGGATGTTGAGAGCGAACGCGTGTATTCAAACATCGCGATGCACGGGAACACTTCGTCTGCTTCAATTCCAATTGCGCTCGATGAGTGTGTTGAGGATGGAAAGATTAAAGACGGTGATTTGGTTCTCATGACATCGTTCGGTGGCGGGGTAACGTGGGGCGGCGTCGCTATGCGTTGGTAAGAGTGCGGTGATAAGAGTGCGGTGGTGAGTAGGCCAGACAATCCTGTCTGTCAGCTGAGCGTGATAGGCGAGGTTGGGTGAGTCCAGGACGTTTCAGAGCGTAGATGACCATTGAAAATCACGGAATCGCATTCATGTTTCCCGGACAAGGTTCCCAGTATCCGGGCATGGGCAAGAATTTAGCGGAGAACTTCGCTGCTGCCCGTCAGGTCTTTGAAGAAGCAGATGACGCGCTCGGCTTTTCCATCTCTAAGTTGTGCTTCGAAGGATCGGCCCAGGACCTGCAGCTAACGGAAAATACGCAGCCCGCGATTCTGACAGTCTCCATAGCCGCTCTACGTGCGTTCGAGGCTGAGGGTGCTCCGGCTCCCCGCTTCGTTGCCGGACATAGTCTTGGTGAGTACTCGGCAAACGTCGCGGCCGGTTCCGTCTCGTTGGCCGACGCCGTTCGTACTGTCCGCCAAAGAGGACGCTACATGCAGGAAGCAGTTCCTGTCGGGACTGGGGCAATGGCTGCAGTCATTGGTGGCGAGTTAAGCGAGATCGAACGCATCTGTGCAGAAGTGAGTGACGGTTTGGTTTGCGCGCCGGCAAATATTAACTCTCCGAATCAGGTGGTGATTGCTGGAGATGCCGCCGCCGTCGAGCAGGCTTCAGAATCGCTCAAGGGCATTGCGAAAAAGGTCGTCAGGCTAAATGTCAGCGCCCCGTTTCATTGCTCGCTGATGCTGCCGGCGCAGGATCGATTAGCGCTCGATCTGGGACGACTGGACTTTCAGGATCTGAAAACGCCGGTAATCTCAAACGTCGACGCCCAGTCGATTATTGGCGGAGCGGCGGCTCGAGACGCCGTGGTGCGACAAGTATCGGCGCCAGTTCGCTGGCTGCAATCAATGGAGCTGCTGATTCGGGAACGGGTCGACATCTTTGTAGAGATTGGCCCTGGGAAGGTCTTATGCGGTTTAATGCGGCAGATTAGTCGCGAAGTGAAATGTCTTAACGTTGAGGATTCGGAGAGTTTAGGAACGACTCGCGCGAGCCTCGTTGGAAATTAGCAATTACTAATCACAGAGGAGCAAAACGAAATGCCCGATCAAGAGATCGAGAATAAAGTTAAGCAGATCATCGTTGACGAGCTGGGCGTCGACGAGAATGAAGTAACGCCAAACGCGCGTTTCATTGACGACCTGGGCGCAGATTCACTGGATACTGTCGAACTCGTCATGCGTTTCGAAGAGGAGTTCGGGATCGAGATCCCCGACGAGGACGCCGAGAAAATTCAGAGTGTTCGCGACGCGTACAACTACATCGATCAACATAAAAAATAACGACTGGGGTTCCAGGTAACAATGTCCGTAGTCAGTTGTCCGTTGTCCGTTGCACACTTACGATAAGGCCATTCAGATCTGCCAAAGAGCAACTGACAACGGACCACTGACTACGGACTCTGTTACTCGGCACTCGTTACGTTCTTAAGGAGTTGAGATTTGACACGTCGGGTTGTTGTCACAGGCCTCGGCCTTGTAACGCCGATTGGCAATACAGTTGAGGACACATGGTCAGCGCTGATGAAGGGTCACAACGGTGTGGACTTCATCAAGAAATTTGACACAGAGAAGTTTTCGGTCAAATTTGCCGCCGAAGTCAAAGACTTCGATCCTCTAAAATTTATCCCCAAGAAAGAGGCGCGCAAGATGGGCGCCTTTATTCATTACGCGATCGCCGCTTCGATCGAGGCCATTGCCGACGCCGGTTTTCAACTTACCGAGAACGGAAAGTTTCCCGACGACGTGAGTGAGAATGCCGGCACCTACATCAGCAGCGGCATCGGCGACTTCTGGGCCATTGAAAGAGAGCACTCCAAGCTGCTTGATGATGGGCCGGATCGCGTCTCGCCATTCTTCATCGTTTCCGCAATTGTGAATTTAGCAGCGGGGCAGGTCTCTATTCGCTTCGGCGCCAAAGGGCCAAACTCGGCCACGGCCACGGCGTGTGCTGCTGGAGCTCACGCGATTGGCGACAGCTTCAAAATAATTGAACGCGGTGATGCCGATATCATGATTTGCGGCGGCGCCGAGTCGGCGATCACGCCGATGAGTGTCGCCGGGTTCGCTTCGATGCGGGCGCTTTCCACTCGCAACGACGATCCCCAACACGCCTCCAGACCCTTTGAACGAGATCGGGACGGCTTTGTGATCGGTGAAGGCGCTGGGATTCTGATTCTGGAAGAACTCGAGGCGGCCAAACGACGGGGCGCGCGAATATACGCCGAGATTGTCGGCTATGGAGCCACCGCGGACGCCTTTCATTTGACCATGCCCGATGAAACGGGATCGGGCGCAATTCGCGCGATGAGCAAAACGTTGAAGGATGCGGGTGTGGTTCCCGAACAAGTCGGATACATCAATGCGCATGGCACTTCGACTCCCTACAACGATAAGTTTGAGACCCTCGCTATCAAGAAGACCTTCGGCGCGCATGCCTACAAACTTGCGGTTAGCTCCACCAAATCGATGACCGGACACCTGCTCGGAGCGGCGGGCGGCATCGAAAGCGTATTCTCAGTTTTGGCAATTCATCGAAACATGCTGCCGCCGACAATTAACTACGTCAATCCGGATCCTGATTGCGATCTGGACTACGTGCCGAATGAGCCACGGGAAGCAGTAGTCGAATACGCACTGTCGAATAGTTTTGGTTTTGGTGGGACGAACGCGGCGTTGTTGTTCAAACGATATCAGGAATAAGGATTTGGTCTTTGTACTTTGTACTTTGAACTTAGTGCTTGGTGCTTGGTGCTTTGTACTTTGTACTTTGAACTTAGTGCTTGGGCTTTGTACTTTGGGCGCTTTGTTCTTCTCTGAAATTTGATCCGGAGATTGATATCTCAGACACCAAGTTACAAAAGTACAAAGCACCAAGCACAAAGTACAAAGCACCAAGTACCAAGCACCAAGTTCAAAGCACCAAGCACCAAGTTCAAAGCACCAAGCACCAAGTTCAAAGCACCAAGTACAAAGCACCAAGTACCAAGTTCAAAGCTCTTAAGCACGCAGTTAACAAAAAAATGAAGATCATTGTCATGATGAAACAGGTCGCGAACAAAGACGCGATCCTGCGAATTAACAAAGACAACACCTGGATTGAAGAGGGAGACCTCTCGTTCGAGGTGAGCGAGTCCGACGGTTACGCGCTTGAAGAAGCTCTTCGCGTCAGGGAAAAGCTCGGCGGCGAAGTTGTCGTCTGCTCCATGGGCCCACAACGCGTCAAGAGCGTTATCAAAGACGCGCTGGCACGTGGCGCCGACCGCGCGATTCACGTCGTCGGCGACAGCCTCGCACAGCTCTCGCCTTTCGCTGCCGCGACGGTTCTGGTAGCTGCGGTTCGTGATGAACAGCCAGACCTGGTCTTCACCGGTCTACAGTCCGACGATTACGGCTATTCTCAAACAGGCGTGATCATGGCCGAGCTGCTCGGTTTGCCGCATGCGACCATCGTCATCGAACTCGATGCGTCCGTTGATAAGCTGCGGGTCAAACGTGAACTCGAGAGCGGCTGGTATCAGTGGTACACGATGCCGCTGCCGTCTCTTTTAACCATCCAGTCCGGCATCAGCCAGATTCGCTACGCCACGCTGAAGGGAATCATGGCGGCGAAGAAGAAAGAGATTAAGGAAGTAACGCCGGCGGGCGACGTCGTAAATCGCCCTTCGCATCAGCGAATCCAGAAGCTCTACTTCCCACAGAAAACCAAGCAGACGCAATTTCTCGGAAACGGCGATGCGAAGGCCGGCGCGGTTGAGTTGGCCGAAAAGTTACACACCGAAGCTAGAGTGTTTTAGCTTGAGCGCAGAATTTAGAGGATTGAATGAGCAACGGAATCTTAGTTTTCATCGAGCATCGCGACGGTGTTTTGAACAAAACGTCCCTTGAAGCAATCGCCGCGGCGCAGGGCCTTGGTAATCAATTACAACACACCGTATCCGCGGTTGTGCTGGGCTCTGGTATAGAGAACCTGGCGCAAGAGGTCGCGGCGTACGATCTGGCCAAGGTCGTCTATGCCGACAGCGACAAGCTCGCGGCCTATACACCCGATGCTTATGCGTCCGCAATGGAGCAGGTGGTTCGCCAGGTTGATCCGCAGCTCATCGTGATGTCGCACACGTACCTCGTTCGCGATTATGCCCCAAAGCTGGCAGCGCGTTTTCAGAGGTCATTGATCAGCGATTGTGTCCGCGCCCAGGTAAGCGACGGCGCGATTACGTTTACGCGCCGAATTTTTCTGGGAAAGCTGGACGCGGACGTTGTGTCGGATGGCGAGCCGCCGGTATTCGCTACTTTTCAGTCAGGCTCGTATCGACCGGACCAGGCTGCCAAGGGAAGTGGCGCGCCGGTGGAGACGATGAAGGTTGAAGTCGGCGAGGTTCGGATGTCGCCTGAGCCGCCGTTCCAGGAAGTAAAGGCCGCGGTCGATCTCTCGAAGGCCGATGTGATCGTCGCAATTGGACGGGGCATCAAGAGCAAAGAGAACATCGCTTTGGCTGAGAAGCTGGCCGAAGCTCTCGGTGGAGATATCGCAGCATCGCGACCGATTTGTGACGCAGAGTGGTTGCCGATCGATCGCCAGATTGGATCATCGGGCCAGACCGTTGCGCCAAAACTTTATGTTGCGTTGGGAATCTCAGGCGCGATCCAGCACCTGGTGGGAATGAAGAACTCGAGCACTATCGTAGCGATCAACAAAGATCCCGAAGCGCCAATCTTCGATATTGCTGATTACGGCATCGTCGGAGATTTATTTGAGGCTGTTCCGGTGTTGACGGAAGAGATCAAGCGAATCAAGGGGACTTAGCCTCATGCTGACGAATGCGGGTCGAAGAATTTCTTCAACTCCTGCATCACCTCATCCGGCTTCCACTCATTTCCTTCGTAGACTTTCAGCACCTTACCGTCCGGCTGAATAATCACAGTTCGCAAGCCATGCAGAATTTGATCGCTGTCCTGGAAGTAACGCAGGCCAAAATGTTGTGCGATCTCCTTGACCTCATCCTTCGTCCCACCCGCGAATTCCCAGGTAGCAAACTTCTCATCTGAATATTTGCCGGTGTGCGCAGCGCCATAACTACGCAAGACCGCCGGCGTGTCGTACTCAGGATCGAGGGTAACGCTCAGCAGGTGCGCCTTCCCCCCCAACTGCGGATCCTTCCGCAGTTGCTGATCGATCTGCGCAAAGTTGTTGCTCATCATCGTGCAATACTCTGGAATCGGACAGCGTGTGTAGATAAATGTCAGCAGCAGGGCCTTGCCGCGGTAACCGTGAATACTGATCTGCTTTCCGTCCTGATTCACGAGCCGAAAATCAGGAACCTCGGCACCAGCCTTTCCCGCAGCTGCGCCAGTGCCGCCGGCAGACGAATCACTAGTCGCTTTGGTAATCACTATGTCTTGCAGCCAGGACCTGGGACCATCGACGATCAATGCAGCCGCAATCTGATCGTCCGAACCCAACTTATCAAACGCCCATTCGTCCTTCAGAACAAAGGGCATCGTCATCGCCGGCATATAGTCTTTGATCTCTTCGTGGGCGACTGTGATCGATTGGTTGTGTTTCTCGACACTGACGACTTTGCCTCTGAGTTCAAGGCGCTTTTCGCTTCCGGACAGTGCAAAGCGTGAATCAGCTCCCGGAGAACTGCCGCAAGCTGATGCGCCTGACAGAAGTAGTGCTAAGAGCCAATATCTAAAAACCGGGATGCGTGTGGTTTTCATTTTCGTTTCTTATTCCTGAAGCTGGCCATAAAGCTGCGGATATAGCTGCTGGTAAGCGCGCAGGTTGGTCATGACTTTAAAGACATAGTCCTTTGTTTGGGTAAACCCGATCTCGGGAACGTACCGTTCCGGCTCACTCGAACGTGAACGGCCAATCCAGCGAGCGACGTTGTCGGGTCCTCCATTGTACGCTGCTGCGACTGCTTCTGTTTGACCGGGAAATTGCTTAAACAGTCCGCTTAGATACTGCGCACCAAAGAGGATCGCAGTGTCGGGTGCGTAAAGTTCATCCTGTACAAAACTCGTCTTCCCAAGCTGTCGCGCCATGTCGTTAGCCGTCTCCGGAATGAACTGCATCATTCCCCGCGCGGCGGCGACAGATTTCGCCTCGAACATGAAACGCGATTCCTGCCGCGCTATTGCCAGCACCAAACGGGGATCGACTCCGCGCGCCGGCGCGTGCTTCATCAGCGACTCTCGATATGGCGCGGGATACAGCAACTCTGCGAACTCCCGCGGAGCGAGCTCGAGCACATAATCCCCAGGCAGCGGACGCCAGAGCGTTTCGCCGAAGCGAACTGCTCGGTTCGCCAGACCACCGCGCAGCGAAAACAACGCGATTGTGTAGTTCATATTGGCAGGCGATGGGGCTGCGCCTGTCGGTGAAGTCGCTTCGGCCTGCAACGGTCGCGGTATGATTTCGGCAAGTGCCGGTACGGCTTCATCGTAGAGAGCGAGAAAGAAAAGCTCGTCAGCGATTTGTGTCGGTGCCGATGATGAAGACTCGTTGATAGGAGTTAACCGGCCGAGCGGAACCAGGTTCAGCACTGGAAATGAGTAAGCAGGAAGTGATCGATAAGCCTCCTTCAGAATTCCGAGCGCTTCTGTGCGCGACTCAGGCGAGGTAGAAAGGCGCAAGGCCGCAGAAGCAGCACTCCGCGCTTTATCAGGCTCACTCTTTAGTTGTCTTGCTGCTGCGAGTTGCGCTTGTTCGCGTGACTTGAGACCAGCCTGGCTCTTGGGATCAGCGGCCATACCTTGCAGTCGTGCCGTGGCTAGTTGGCCGTAATAGTCGTTCCTGCCGTCAGGAATCGAGAGGTACAAGTCGATGGCCTCGGAAGTTCTGCCCAGCTGTTCCAATGCAAAGGCTTGCAAGAAAGTAACTTCCGCCTGGGAGGTTCCGCTCGGCACTCGTGTTCCACCCAGATCCGAAAATTGCTTAAGCCGTTCTGCGTCCGCGACAACTGCGGACCAGTCGGCCTGGGCCAGATGAATCCGCAACTGCGCGAACAGACCGAGCGTTGCCCCCAATTGACCAGCGAATCTGCTGCGCGTCTGCTGGACCCAGTCGAGCGCCTCTTTGTGACGACCGGCTTCGTGCAAGGCGTCAACGATATTGATGTACGTGCGCTCCGGATTTGGCGCGTCTGGATAGCGATTAATGAACTGCTTGTAGGCAGCCACGGCATCGTCTGTTCGTTTGAGACGATTGTAGGCGCCTGCGGTAAAGCTCAACGCATCTCGGGCACTGCTACTTTCGGGAAACTCCTGCACCACTCTTTGCAAGTGCTTCAAAGCTTCGTCGTATTGGCCTTGCTGATAGAAGCCTCGTCCGGTTTGATAGACGGCATTCGGAACGGTGGGCTTGCCGGCGCTGTGCTCCACGATTGATTGGTAGTGCTTGCGGGCTGCTTCAAAATCACGATTGAACTGATAGACGGACGCACGCAGTAAGCGATCGGCTTCAGAAAGTTGGGCCAAGCCGCCCACGCTTGCATCCAGCGCATCGAGGCCACGCACCGCTGCGAGTGCGAAATCGTCGGGGCGCGCCGCATCCGGCATTTCGAACAGCAGTCTGTTGAACCAGCTGCGGGCCTCCGCTGGCTTGCCTGATCGTTCAAATGCCTGGGCGGAAAGATTCATCGCTGCGCGAGCTAGGGGGACGTTCTTAGAAGTCAAAAGCGGCCGCAGAGATGCAATGGTTCCGCTGTAGTCACTGCTTTCCCAGAAGCTTTCACCAAGCCTTAGGATTCCGGTTTCTCGCTGCGCTCCGGGCGGTGCGCTGGCAATGAAACGACGCAGTTGTTCGCGCTCTAAAACGAGGTCGCCACTCGATCTTGCCAACTGCGCGAGATGCCATTGTGCGTGGCCCGCAAGCGCTGAGTTGCGCACAAGCACGGCCTGATAATTCGCCTGCGCGACGGCATTATCGCCGTTTTGCTCAGACAGCCTGGCGAGCAGATAATCGTAATTGTTAATCGCGAACAGACGTGGCTCTGCGTTTTGCAGGGCTCGCAGTTGCTGAATGGACTGCGGGAGATCGCGTGCTTCCATCGCCGCGCGGATCTGCTGATGACGGTCCTGAACTGTCTGCGCCTTGACCGAGAAGGGAAGAAACGAAGCGATTAGAAATGCCGGCGTAAGTAATATGAATTTTGCTTTTCCTTGCACGTATGGAATTATGAGGTGACCGGAAACAAGTGACAAGTGACGAGTGACAAGTGACGAGTAACAGGTGACGAGTAACAGGTGACAGGTCAGAAAAGTCACAGCGAGTAATTACTGATAATTCGAAAAACAGCAACGACCTTCAGACTTGTCACCTGTCACCTGTCACTTGTCACCTGACTCAACTCATCAATGGACACCCAACCAAAACACCTTGCGCCCCGAGCGGCATTGCTCGATAGCGCCCCAGTGGCCGCGCAGATCAAGCTCGAAGTAGCCGAAGAGGTGCGCCGGCTGCGGGATCAATATCAGATTCAGCCGGCGCTGGCAGCGGTGCGAGTGGGTGACGATCCGGCGTCAGAGGTTTACGTCCGCAACAAGATCCGCGCGTGCGAAGAGGTCGGGATCAGGTCTGAACATCATCATCTGCCGGTGACGACAACCCAGGTCGAACTGCTTAGTTTGATCACTTCATTGAATGGGCGAGATGACGTTGACGGAATTCTAGTTCAATTGCCGCTGCCGAAGGGAATTGATGAGGCGGCGATAATCGAGGCCGTCCATCCGGCAAAGGACGTCGATGGTTTTCATCCTGAGAACGTCGGCAGGCTGGCAATGGGGCGACCGAGGTTTGTGCCGTGCACGCCGGCTGGGATAATGGAACTACTGAACCGAAGCCGCATCGACGTGGGTGGCGCTAATGCCTGTGTCGTGGGCCGCAGCCAGATTGTTGGCCGACCGATGGCGCAGCTTCTCTTACAGAAAGACGCAACCGTTACCGTGTGTCATTCGCGTACGAGGGATTTGCCATTAATCACCCGCCAGGCAGATATTTTGGTTGTGGCGATTGGACGGACGGGCTTCATTCGTGGCGAGCACATCAAACCGGGCGCAACCGTTATCGACGTGGGAATGAACAAGGTCAGCGATGAGAAATCCGCCCGCGAGCTTTTCGACACTGACCTTGGTAAGCGTTTAGAGACGATCGCGAAACGGGGTTACACGTTGGTGGGAGACGTAAACCCGCGTGAAGCAATGAAGGTCGCGGGACATCTAACTCCCGTCCCTGGAGGGGTCGGTCTTCTGACGGTTGCGATGTTGATGAGTAACACGGTCAAGGCGGCACCACTGCGCAGAGTCGGATAGAAGTGAACTAAAGGTCAGTTTGCTCGCGGCTCTGCCGCCCTCGTTGCGGTAAGCCTATGGCATACCGGAAAAGTCTTTCCCAATTAGGCTCAGTTCATTAACACCATGCTTCGAGTTGGGTTGACAGGATCAATTGGTGTCGGAAAATCGTTCGTAACGAGTATTCTGCGGGAACTCGGTTGCCACACGATTGATGCTGACGAGACTGCTCGCGAAGTGGTCGCGCCGGGACAACCCGGTCTAAACGCGATTGTCGAAGCTTTCAGCCCGTTAGTCTTAGCCGCAGACGGCACGCTCAATCGGTCAAACCTTGGAGCGTTGGTCTTTGCAGACGAAGGTAAACGGCAACTCCTAAACTCGCTCCTTCATCCGTTCATCATCGAACGTCAGGATCAGATCCTGCGCGAATGGGAAGCCAGGGACCCAAACGGCATCGGCGTGGTTGATGCCGCACTGATGATCGAGTCGGGCGGAAGTACGCGCTTTGATAAGTTGATCGTCGTGCATTGCCGCCCTGAGATACAGTTGCAACGGCTGATGGAACGGAACAACTTTTCTGAAGTAGAGTCTAAGAAGAGAATTGCGGCCCAGATGGCGCAGGAAGACAAACTGAAGTTCGCGGATTATACAATCGATACGTCAGCCGGCTTCGAAGATACACGCAGACAGACGGAACAAGTCTACGAGGCACTTAGTGCACACGCGCAGAGTTTGCAGTCGGAAAGAGCCTGACCAACGATGGACACAAAGATGCAGACAATCATGTCTTTCTAATAAGTACTAATACGAAAAGCCCTTGAACACTCGACCATCATATTTGAATCTGCGACTGAGCCTAATCGGCTTTCTGCTCGCGTTACTAGCGCTTAGTCACTCGGGATGTTTCGGCGATGAGCCGGTGCAAACCCATTACGGCCGCGTGGCGCCGCCAAATTCGCAGGAGTTTCGCTGGAGCGATGGCGGGTTGCCGCAGATTGTGGATCCCGCTTTCGCGGCCGCGCCACCCGATACCGACCTGGTCCGGGCAATCTTTGAAGGGCTTACAGATTACGACCCGCGCACTCTGAAACCGGTCCCCGGTGTCGCGACCCGCTGGGAGTCATCACGCGACGGCAAGGTGTGGACTTTCTACTTACGCGAGGATGCACGCTGGTCCAACGGCGAAAACGTCACCGCTCAGGATTTCATCAATTCCTGGACACGAACCGTAAAGCTGGGGGATTCAGCACCGCATACCGAGTTATTGCGGAACATTGAAGGGGCCAACAACCCGGCCAGTCTACCAACGCAGATTTCGAAAGTAGAATCGAGGACACCGGCGCCGCCCGCAACTCCCTTGCCGTCTCCTCCAAAGATCGAATTTGGAGCCGAAGCGGTCAGCGACCTTGTGTTGCGTGTAAGACTCGAACGCCCCGACATTAACTTCCCATCGCTCGTAGCACACCCGGTTTTCCGGCCCATAAAAGTGAAGGACGAATCGAAGCGGATTGAGACGACCGAAGTTGTTTCTAACGGCGCGTTTCAACTGGCCGGCGCCGAGAATGATCGCGTCATGTTACGGCGCGCGGAGCATTACTGGGGAAAGAGTGATGTGCAGCTTGATCGTGTCGCCTTCGTGGACACAAAGAATGCGGAGTCGGCGCTTGCCGCGTATCGCGATGGCCAGGTAGATGCAGTCACCAACGCCGCATTCGAGCCTCTGGCCATAAAGCTACTCGCGCCGTACAAGGATTTTCGCCGCGCCACTTATGGAGCAATTACTTACTACAGCTTCAATACAACTCATGAACCCTTCGATGACGTTCGTGTTCGGGAAGCGCTCGCGATCGCAATTGATCGTGAACGAATTTCTCTGGATGGTTTGGGCGGTGTCACCCAGGCAGCGAAGAAGTTTCTACCCGACGAGATGACGGAGTCGAACCGGCCGGTCGTAGGAAAATCAGATTTGTTGGAGCGAGATGTTGCGCGCGCAAAAGAATTACTTGCAGAAGCCGGTTTTCCCGACGGGCAGGGATTTCCACGACTCAAGCTCTTGATTAATCGGAATGAGCAACAACGGTTAGTGGCCCAGTCCATCGCCGCGATGTGGAAAGCTGCTCTGAACGTTGATACGGAGATCGTGATCAAGAATTGGGATGACTACGAGGCTGCCATTCGCGCCGGCAACTACGACATCGTGAGGCGTGGACTGGTGATGCAGACCACTGACGAGCTCACCAACATGCGTATGATGTTCCGCCGAGATGAAGCTGCGCTGGCATCGTTTCAGACGGAAAGCACCGCCACTGCCGATGTCTCGGAGAATCCGGATGAAGGCCGGACGTCTGAAGATCCAATCGAGTCAGAAGAGCAGGCGCTCAGGCAACTCAAAGCAGTTCCCATCTACTTTGCCTCGTCCTACGCCCTGGTGAAACCGTACGTGGTTGGGTTTGATTCCAACGTGCTCGACGCGCCTTCGTTGAAGACGGTTCGGATAGATACGAACTGGCGTGCTCCGCAACTGGCGCGGTTGGGCTCGCCGCGTGACGTTCAGAAGAGTAACCGGTAGAGACCTGTCTGCTGATTAACACGCGGACAGAATTACAGCAATCTAAAGATTGAACTATTGAACTCTAAACGCCTGGTTACAACGGTACTGACCTCATGACTTTGGCGCCGCATTCATTTACAACCCTTCAAACTGCATCACTACTGGTTACAACCGATCTCTTGATCAAAGCTGAGTCGCGTGATAGTTTTGCCGCGTTCCTGGTCTACTACCTTCCCTCTTATCGCCGCGTCTTCTAAGGCTATCTCCGAAGCCCATGCGGCAGTAGATCAGATTCCTCCTCATAGTCGAATGGACGTGTTTCATAGCGTTTGCGCGAAGGGCGGAATCCGGATGTTCAGATACACCAAAGAAATACTGCTGGGAATAGCTCTCGCGACAATTGCGTTCATCGCGATCGCCTGCAGCGCTTCGGCAAAGAACGAAGAGTTTTTCGGCAAGACAACGCCTCCGGCACGCAACATCATGCGCTACGTCACCGGTGATGAACCTGAATCCATCGATCCGCCCGTAAGCTCGGGGCAGCCGGAAGCGCGAATCTACATGGCGCTTTACGAAGGTCTGGTTGAGTATCATCCGAAAACACTCGAGCCTATTCCCGCAATCGCTGAGCGCTGGGACATAAATAACGACTCATCCGAGTTTGTCTTTCATTTGAGAAAGAATGCCCGGTGGTCGAATGGCGATCCCATAACTGCACACGACTTCGTATTCACAATGCGCCGAGCGCTATCACCGGAACTGGCGTCGCGCAACGCCTATCTTGCTTACTACATTCGCTACTCAGAGGCTTACAACTCGAAAGCGGTGTTCGTTAGAGATCCCCAGACCAACGAGTTCTTGCTGGAAAAGGACTTTGCCGATCCCGCGCACGCGGTTGCAGAACCGCTGAGCCAAAAGGCGCTCAACTCAACTGAGCCGGAATACATCCATACGGCGGCAGAGCCCGAGACTGGTCCTGACACGGCCTTTCATCGGTTCATGCATTCACCACCACGATTGGTTCTGCCGGGCAGTGAAAAAGCGCGCACCAAGATCCTCGCCGCTGACGCTAAACTCAAGGCGGCCGTCGAGGGAAAAGAGCTGGTTCCGGTTCGCGGTGAAGACATCGGCGTCGAAGCGATTGACGACTACACGGTGCGGATCGCGCTGTCCCAACCAGCCCCATTTTTCAGCGGTTTGGCGGCCCACCAATTGTTCCGTTTCGTCCCACGTAAGGCGATCGAGCAGTACGGTGATCAGTGGACTGATCCAGCAAACATAGTGACCTGTGGCCCGTTCAAACTGAAACACTGGAAGCCGTATCACGAGCTGGTCGTGGAACGGGATCCGATGTACTGGGACGCAGCGATGGTGCGACTGGATGAGATTCACTTCTATCCCATGTCGGATCTGCCTACGATAATGAATCTTTACAAGGTTGGCGAAGTTGACGCGACGTTGAATCATTCGGTGCCGAACGCCTGGCTCGACGTCATCACTCCCAAAAAAGACTACATGGATGGGGCGGAAGCCGCGATCAGCTATCTCACTATCAACGTCACCAAGCCGCCGATGAATGACGTTCGCGTACGCCGCGCGTTCGCGATGGCAATTGATAAGGTCACCTACTCAAAAGCGCGCCGGGTAACAAAGCCGCTTTTCGGATTTACTCCGGGAGGGATCTTTAATGCTTATCCGCAACCTAAGATCGACCCCTTCAATCCCGAAAAGGCGAGGAAGTTGCTAGGCGAAGCGGGGTATCCGGTTACGCAGAAGGCCGATGGGTCATACGAGTGCAAGAGCTTTCCGCTGGACCAGGTAGAGTTTATTTTCAATACCGGCTCCAACAACAAGATCCTTGCCGAGTTCATGCAGGCACAGTGGAAGCAAAACCTCGGTATCACGGTCCCTTTGCGAAGCATGGAGTTCAAGACGTTCATGGCCCTTCGTGCCAAACTTGAATACAGCGGTTTCTCGATTGGGATTTGGGGCGCGGACTACCTGGATCCGTTTACCTTCCTGAGCATCTTTTCTACCGACGGCGGAGTGAATGGCACGGGTTGGTTTGATCAGCAGTATGCGGACATGTTGGATCAAGCTAATCGCACGCTGGACAAGACAAAACGCTTTGAATTATTGGCTGCCGCCGAGAAGTATTTGCTCGAGGCGCAACCAATGATTCCGATCGTGACCTATTCGGTAAACTTTATGAAGAAGCCTTACGTCAAGGGTATGTATCCAAACGCCGGATCACTTTACCCATGGAAGTTTGTGTACCTCGAGCGGGACACCGCAAAGTGGGATTACGGTATTCCGAATATGGCGGAGTAAGCAGGACAGAAATTCCTGTCTGTCAGAGTCTCATTAACAAGCAAGTCCACTAGACATTTCAAGCCGCGTGACGGAAAGGCAGGCAGGAGTGTCTGCCCTATAAAAAATGCTACGGTTCATCCTTCGTCGCCTCCTGGTCACCATCCCTACGATCCTCGTCGTCATGACTGTTACCTGGGGATTGATCCGGCTCGCGCCAGGCAATTTCTATACTGGCGAAAAACGACTGCCACCGGCCATCGAGAAAAACATTCGCGAAAAGTATGGTCTGGACAAACCGTGGCACGAGCAGTATCGGCGAACGATGTGGAATATCCTGCGGCATCTGGATTTCGGCACGTCGCTGAAATATGAGGGGCAATCGGTCAACGCGATCATCGCGCGGTCATTGCCCGTTTCCGCGACCGTTGGAATTTTGGCGTACCTGCTGGCGCTGCTGGTTGGAGTTACCGTCGGCACGATTGCGGCGCTCAAGCAAAACTCGAGGTGGGATTATGCGTCGATGACCCTCGCCATGCTTGGCATATCAATTCCTAATTTTGTTCTGGGTCCAATTCTCGTGTTGGTATTCTCGCTGTCGCTCTATTGGCTCCCGCCTTCACGCTGGAACGGCTTTCCCAGCAAGAATCTGATACTTCCGGTTATCACCTTGTCCGCGATCTACATGGCTTACATTGCGCGGCTAACGAGAGCGGGGATGCTTGAGGTGCTGCGGTCGGACTACATTCGCACAGCCCGCGCAAAGGGCATCAGCGAGAAACAGGTCGTACTTCGACATGCATTACGCGGAGGCCTAATGCCTGTTGTTTCCTTTACCGGTCCCGCGCTCGGCTTGTTACTCACGGGGACGGTCGTCGTCGAACGCATTTTCGCGCTGCCGGGACTGGGGAACTATTTCCTTCAGGCATCCATGAACAGAGACGAGCCGCTGATCATCGGTATCGTTGCATTCATCGCAATCACATTGTTGGCGATGAACTTGCTGGTCGATATCGCTTACGCGTATCTGGATCCTCGTATTCGATACTAGCTGAACATGAAAGACGATCATTCACCACACGATCTGCATCCGCCCAAAGTCGAGGTGGAGCCGCTGCCCGGTACCATCCCGCCGCTTGATGGAACGCTCGACGCGAATGACATCCATACGCCGCCGGAAGCTGCGATCGGTGAAGCTGATTTACGAGCCGCTGAGGATGGCGAAGTCATAAAAGGAAATTCGTTATGGCGTGATGCATGGCGTCGGCTATTGAAGAACAAACTCGCAGTGCTCGGCATGATTGTGGTGGCCATCATCACGGTTGCTTCGTTGTTCGGTCCGCTCGTGATCAAGATGGCGACTGGGATCACTCCTGACTATATTCCCGGTGACGCCTATCTGTTGAAATCATTTCCACCATTCACGGCTCCGGATGGCTCTTTTTCATGGCGACATCCAATGGGAACTGATTCTCAGGGACGCGATCTGCTGGCGCGAGTCCTCCAGGGCGGACAAATCTCACTGATGGTTGGGATCATCTCCACGCTGGTTTCATTTCTGATCGGTGTGAGTTACGGCGCGGTGGCCGGATACCTTGGTGGACGCGTAGATAATTTGATGATGCGTCTTGTCGATGTGCTTTACTCACTGCCGTACATCATCATCGTGATCGTGTTGCTGGCGATGTTTCGCAGCCAGACTGCACGCGGACAGCTAATTCTGCTGTTCGTTGCACTGGGATCGGTTTCATGGTTGACGATGGCGAGGATCGTGCGCGGCCAGGTGCTGTCGTTAAAGAACCAGGAGTTTGTCCTCGCAGCGAGGGCTACCGGCGTTTCTACGCCACGAATTATCTTTCGTCACATTGTGCCAAACACGCTGGGACCAGTGATTGTTTATGCGACGCTCACGATTCCAACCGTAATGCTCTCGGAGGCTTTTCTTTCATTTCTTGGGTTCGGCGTGCAGGCACCACTTGCATCATGGGGAAGTCTGGCAACCGACGGCATCGCAAACATCGCGATCTTTCCGTGGCAACTGATCTTTCCGGGCGTGACGATGGCGCTGACTCTGTTCTCACTAAATTTTCTCGGCGATGGCTTACGCGATGCACTTGACCCGCAGATGAGAAAGTTTTAGCAGAAACTCAATGAGCAACAACGGAACATTACTGTCGGTTCGCGATCTCCGCACCTACTTCGACACCGAAGATGGAACGGTAAAGGCGGTGGATGGCATCTCGTTTGAACTGAAACGGGGTGAAACGCTCGGCATCGTGGGCGAGTCAGGTTCCGGCAAGTCGGTCACTAACCTTTCAATCATTCGCCTTATTCCGAGTCCCCCGGGAAGAATTGTCTCCGGCGAGGTCTTGCTGGATGGAAAAGATATTTTGAAGTTCTCGGATGAAGAAGTTCGCAAGGTTCGGGGGCGGCGTATCGCGATGATCTTTCAGGATCCGATGACATCGTTGAACCCATTCATGAAGATCTCGCGACAGCTCATGGAGATGACGCAGCTTCACCTGGGACATTCAAGACGCGAAGCCTACGAGCATGCTGTCGGGATGCTTGAGACCGTCGGCATCCCTGACGCGAGATCGCGCATTGAAAGTTATCCGCACGAATTTTCCGGTGGCATGCGCCAAAGAGTGATGATTGCGATGGCGCTTTCCTGCCGGCCGGAGCTGCTAATCGCAGATGAACCGACTACCGCGCTCGACGTCACGATCCAAGCTCAGATTCTCGAGCTGATAAAGCAGTTAAAGGACGATACCGGCGCCAGCGTTATTCTCATCACGCATGATCTTGGCGTGGTCGCCGGCATGACGGGCCGGCTGATCGTCATGTACGCCGGCAAGGTATTTGAGCAGGCCACCACGAGAGAGTTGTTTGATCGTCCCGGCAATCCCTACACGAAAGGACTGCTGCGTTCTGTTCCAGATCCCACAGCCGAACAGGGAAAGCTCTATCAGATTCCGGGTCTTCCGCCCGACGTGGCGCATTTGCCGCCCGGTTGTCCGTTCGCGCCGCGCTGCGAGCGAGTTGAAGAAATTTGTCGCCGGGAGTTTCCACCGTTCGTCGCACTAACGCCGGATCATCACTCCCTCTGTCATTTCGCGCAGGAGGTTTATGACGAGTCAGCGCGGGAGCGGGACGCGAAAGGAATAGTTGGCTAGGCGAATGAGCGTCGAAGAACAGCACGTCCGAGATTCCTCGAACCTTCCGCAAACAGACGGCAGAACGCCATTGATCTCTATTCGCGATTTGAAAGTGCATTTTGATTTGAGTGGCGGCGGGTTGCTCGGCAAGTTGACGGGTACGGGGTCTGAAAAGCGCGTGGTAAAGGCCGTCGATGGCGTGTCGATCGATATCTACGAAGGAGAGACCCTCGGTCTGGTCGGCGAATCTGGTTGCGGCAAATCGACTTTGGGTCGGGCAATTCTGCGTCTTACCGAACCAACCAGTGGTGAAGTCCTTTTCCGCGGAAAGGATCTGGCGCATCTATCGGGCAGGGAA
>JBGTLE010000033.1:0-4223 GCA_041744295.1 Pyrinomonadaceae bacterium
CAACCGGTTCAACGGGCTTTACGGCGCAGCCCGTGCTGCGAAACTCGCCGTAGATCAGAAGAGAGTTAAGACGTACTACGAAAAACTCATGGCACTCTGTCGCCATGCCGACACCATAAGACCCGAAATCGAAGAGGCGAAAGCCTTTCTCGCGAGCGTTAAGGTTAAGGGTCAAGAGAGGCAGGACGGGCGTCGTGCGAATGCCGGTCGCCAGGGCTTTGCACAAAAGTGAAGGCAAGGATTGGCGAAGCCATCAGAACCGTAAGCGGCAGCGACCGGGTTTGTTCCGCTGAAGAGTTTCGAGTTTCAAGTTTCGAGTTTAGCTTGTGAGAACCAGCGTCTACTCATTGAGCTCGGCCTAAAGCAAGAAAACGCCTTTGGAACTCAGTACTCAGCACTCAGTACTTGCCAAAGGTGACAGAAGGCCCTCGCCGCACATTGCATCTCCGCAGTAACAACCCGGTCGCCGCGCTACAGTTCTGATTGGGCGGTGGCTGCCGCTCATGGTTCTGATTGAGTGGGTTTCTCTCATGCATGGAAACATCGAAACAGATGTGCTCATCTAAGGATTCATTCGTGCTCTTCTTCCCTCTCAAAGGCGAACGGCGTTATCGCATCGTTGGAGTCTTCCCTGAACAGTTCGCGAAAGACGAAGGCGATGTTCTTTATGAAGAGATCGAGCAGCACATAAAAGACAAGACCAGGCTCGAGCTTGATATTCATGATGTGGAATGGTTTTCCACCTACAAGGTTCACACGCGTCATGTTGAAAAGTTCTCCGCCGGTCGATGCTTTCTTGCCGGTGATGCAGCTCACATTCATTCACCAGTCGGGGCCCAGGGAATGAACACCGGAATACAGGACGGCTACAATCTCGCCTGGAAAATGGCTTTGGTTTTGAAAGGCAATGCCGACAAGAGGCTGTTGGCAACCTACAATGAGGAGCGGCTCGAGAACGCCAAACGCCTGCTACAAACAACCGACCGGATGTTTCAGTTTGTTGCCGGCTCAGACTGGTTCCTCGACTTTCTTCGCAGCAATGTTTTGCCGTCCCTGGCTCAGTTCATTCTCAGCTCCGACACGGTTAAGAGTTTTATCTTTCCGTTGGTTTCGCAGATCGGAATCAACTACCGCCACAGCTCTCTCAGCCGTCACGAG
Source organism: Pyrinomonadaceae bacterium (assembly GCA_041744295.1). Lineage (GTDB taxonomy): Bacteria > Acidobacteriota > Blastocatellia > Pyrinomonadales > Pyrinomonadaceae > PSRF01. Next base: position 1,159 of record JBGTLE010000033.1, read on the forward strand.
GGCGATGAAGATTTCAAGGTTAAAGCGGGAGACCGGCTTCCCTACTTCGTCGTTGACGGAAAGAGTATTTACGACAAACTGCAGCAACCGAAGTTTCATTGGTTGGTCTTCTCAGGCTCAAGGAGTGAATCTCATGCGTCAGCAGCCGATGACGAAACGCTGAATCCCGATCTAATCGATTTTCATACGGTGCCTCTTTCTGCAGAGTTAGCGGAACTCTTCGGCACGGATAAGTCTTTTAATCTGTTGTTGCGACCCGACAACTACATCGGGTTTATCTCCAGGGAAGGTTCAATGAATCAGGTAACAACCTATCTCAACAACTTCGAGCAAGTTGTGCAGTCTCGCAGTTAGGAAGGTGGACCCTGTCCGCGCAAGAGGGTGGTATCGATTAACGTCGTGGCTAAGCTTTGCACAAAAAGTGCAGATTGATCAGTCAGGAAAAATGCTTCTTGCCCAGCCCGCGAAGCGGGCGACAGCATAAAGCCTGGGGTGAAGCGGAGCGAAACCCCAGGAGGAGCGAATTGAGAAACCCCAGCCCGCGACGCGGGCGAAAGCTGAGATCTGATGAATAGGATGCTGTCGCCCGTTTCACGGGCTCGCGCATATATGCCGGCACTAACCTGGGGTTCCGCTTCGCTTCACCCCAGGCTTTATGCCGTCGCCCGCTTCGCGGGCTGGGTCGTGTGTTTGCCAATCGAAACACTCAATGTTGCGGGACCGAGTGAAGGCACGTGCCCGGGCATCGAGGCTCAGTCCTACGATTTGCTGGTCGAGATCTTCAGACGCTATCGATGAGACTTCCTTCATGGTTGCGAATGACCGGATCCGTCCTTGCAGCGATCATATGCAGTTTATTGAGAAGAACTCCTTCAACGTACGGTCCGCCGTGTATCACCTGAAGAAAGAAGGCAGTCGTCTTGAGTTCCTCCTCTTCCCAATGATTCACGTTGGTTCACGGGAGTTTTACGCGGAAATAAGCAGCCGTCTTTCGACGTGTGACTTGATTCTGGCGGAGGGAGTGAAGTCGAAGAAGGCGAACATCCTCACGCTCTCTTACCGGGTTGTTAAGAAGATTCGCCGCATGGATTTGATCACCCAACAGGAAGGGCTGCCACTCTCCGGTTATGGGGGACGAGTTCTGAATACGGATTTAGACGGACGTGCGTTTGATGAGCGTTGGCAGTCATTGCCGATTTTGTTCAGGATACAGTTATTCGTAATTGTTCCCGCCTATGCCCTGTACCTCTTGATCTTTGGCACAAGAGAAACAATCGCTAGCCAGATGGCATTGGAAGATCTACCCTCGCCTGAAGAGATTTTGTCAGAGGACCAGGACTCTGAGCGATTGGATTCTTTGCTGGTCGATGAGCGAGACCGGAAATTGATCGAGCATATTTCTAAGTTGGCCGCTGAAAGATCCGAGGAAGCCAGACTGGTAGGTATTGTTTACGGCGCGTTTCACATGCGCGACACGATCGCCTTCCTGATGGATAAATTGAACTACCGCGTTGCGAAGGCCGAATGGGTCAAGGTTTTCGATTTATAAGATTCTGATTTCCGACTAACGGTCAGATCCCCGAAGAATGAAATGCTGATCATCCGAAAAGCTCGGCAAGGCGATTGCCAGTCCATTGCGCCACTGCATACGGCTGCCGTCAAAGCGATCCGCACAGATCTTTACTCGCCCGGCGAGATTCAGGCATGGGCTGTGCCGAAGGATGCGAAGAGCTATGAGCAATCAATCCTTAGTAAGGAATTCTTTATCGCAGAGGATGGTCGAGTCGTGGTTGGGTTCGGGATCCTCAATCCGGAGACTGCTGAAGTCGAGGCCATCTATGTCAGCCCCAACGCGGGCCGGCGCGGGATCGGGCTAAAGCTTCTGACCAAACTGGAGGAGCGGGCGCGGCTGCTTAAGTTGGCCGTCTTGCGGCTGAACGCGTCATTGAATGCAGTTCCCTTCTATGAGCGAGCGGGATTTGTGGCGCAACAAAGTTCTACGTACCGATTATTCACTGGAGTCGAGATTGCTTGCGTCCCAATGGCGAAGACATTGGATGGGCCGCGATAGGATCAGGAGGTTAGAAAGGCCACCAGGCCTAAGCCTTTAGTAGCGTGGCATAACCCAAATTGGAAGAACGAGGATTTTATGAAGCAAACGTTCCCCTTAATCGCCGTCCTACTTAGTATGACCTTGCTCGTTTTCACAGGTGAGGGACAAGCGGATCGCTCCCTGGTTGGGCAGGAGAAGACCGAGCAGCGAAAAAACGAAGAGCAAGATAAAGCAAAGCCGTCCGAGAAAATCTCTGGCGAGTTAGGCGCAAAGACCAATCCCGTTCGTTGCGATTCCCCGAGAGGCGAGCGCGAATATTTGAATCGTCTGCGCTGCCCGGATGAGAAACGGCCTCAGTATGAACGCATCGGCAGTTATGGGCTCGGGCCGTACGGCAATATTCTTGATGGCTACCGCGTCAAATGCGAAGAAAAGGATTCCGCCACGGTCTTCATGGACATGTATCACAAGGACTACATCGAACGAGAGCCAGTGCCGGGATTCACGATTATTAATGAGGAACCGCCACCGGCGCGGTTCCTTCAACAAACTCTCCTTTCCGCAGGCGTCGCGACTACTCAGCGAACGAATCGCGACCGCCAATCCGAAAGGAGATGAAGCCGATGTTTCGAGAGTTAGTCGTTCTTGCCGGACTGCTAACCATTTGTCTCACCTTTCCCCTGCCGGCGCTGCCAAGCGTTGCCGCAACTCTTCCCGATCTGGTAATCAAGAAGTATGAGTTTGTGTCGACTAATAACAAGTGGTTGCGAGTGCAGATCGCAAATGAAGGTAAAGCCCCTTCAAGGACATGCGTCCTGGAATTAGCGGTTCGTAAGATAAAGGGCGTCGGGGCAACTCGATCAGCAACTGAAACAATTCCGGCCATTGCTCCAGGAAAGGAAGAGTGGGTCACGATTAACACTTCCGGAATTCTACAGGCCGAGCTAAGTTTGAAAGACGACACGACGTTCAGGCTGCGGGCGGATGAAACCGGTATCGTCGCCGAATCAAA
>JBGTLE010000034.1:0-8892 GCA_041744295.1 Pyrinomonadaceae bacterium
GAGCAGCGTGCTCGCGCTGCGGGGCGCACCGATATCGCTCAGTACCTTGCTCTGCGTAACTCCAACGATCTTCTGCGACAAACCGGCCTGGACTGGATTGTCGATATCTTCACCGGCATTGCTGCGGAAGCAAACCGCGCCGGCGCCAGCTTGCAAATCACGCGCGACGAAACACATCGCTTCAAGACAGGTAACTCGACCATGGTCGGTCGGCTGCTGACCTTGCGAAACGGAGTGCGCACGCTCTTCGTCGAAGTCGGTTGGCCGCGCACGCCGCGCGACGGATTCGTCAGCGGGAACGGGTTGGCGCGCGGAAACATCCGGCATCTGGGAATGAAATCTGCAGATCTTGAACTGCTACTCTCTCATTCGGAGGGTGGACCACCTCAATGGTTGGTTCTGACTCAACCTGGGCGAAGTGCATCCTTGCACGAACGAGACGCTCGTGAACAAATTGCCATTCTGCTCGACCATGAACGAACGCGTTAGTCTATTTCGTTTGTCCTTGCACCTTTTCGCATTGATCTCTCACTAAGGAACCCAGACACCAATCAAAATGCAGGCCGATCTGCGACGGTCCTCGGCTTTGAACTCTCAGGCACGGTGCTTGCGATTTATGTTCGCGGCAACGCTGCCGAAGAATCCCCAGCGGGCGCGTTGGTAATCGGGTTGCCGGCGAGTGAATTCATTTGCGCCCGATGATCAGTAAATCTACGAAATTGATGGAGGGGTTATGAACAACCGACGCACATTGAGTTTTTCGATTTTCGCAGCGGCGCTGATCGCGCTGGCACTGCCGGTTTTGACCGTTGCGCAGACACGTTATCCAGACTACAGCCGCAATGAGGAACGCATGGTTAGAGACTCTGTTCAACGGCTGGATCGTTTGAGTAGAGACTTCGAGAGGGATCTCGATCGCGCTCTCGATCGTAGCCGTCGAGACGGGACTCGGCGCGAGGATCAAATCAACAATCTCGCGCGACAGTTTCGCAACTCAGTTAGCAATCTAAGGTCACGCTTTGGCAATGGCCGCGATCTCTATCGCAGTAGAAATGAGGCCGCGCGTGTGCTGCAGCTTGGCAACCAACTCGAGCGGAACACCCGTCAGCGCTGGTTTGACAATCGCCTTGCTTCTGAATGGTCGCAGATTCGGCGCGAGCTGCATGTGATTGAGCGAGCGTATGGCCTTTATGGCTATGACACCCGCGGGGGACGCAATGATGACTGGGGACGTGGCCGTCGCAATGACGTGCCGTGGTGGCAACAGATTCCGTTTCCCCGGTAGACGGGCGTCTGTAACCGTTTAGCTTGAAATGCTTTGGAGACGTAGTGCTGAGTACTGAGTACTGAGTTCCTCAGATGGGGGCTTTAACCCTGGCTCAATTGACCGGTATGAAAATCGAGGCTGCAACCTCGATTTAGAACTCAGTACTCAGTACTCAGCACTGCGTTTTCAAGGCTCCGCATTACCGATCGCTATTTCTGGATCGCTCAGCGACAAGTCGTCGATACGTTTCATCTCTTGAAAGGCCTAGTTGTTTCGCGGCCTGTTTGATGGCGGTCCGGTGATCGAGTCCCTGCTGCTCAAGCTCCGCGACGACCTTGCTCACGTCGCTTACATCCTTCAAACCTTCATCGGTCGCAATAACATTCCGATCGATGATCAAAACCATCTCCCCTCGTGCAACATCAGACACTGCAAAGCGGGCAATCAACTGACTAAGTGTTCCTCGGATTATTTCTTCATGTAGCTTAGTCAGTTCGCGCGCCACCACGGCTTCGCGTTCACCCAGTATTTCGCGAGCGTCTTCCAGCGAAGCGGTAATCCGATGTGGTGCTTCGTAGAAGATCAACGTCGCCTGGATAGAAACCACTTCAGCAAAGCGGGCCTTACGCTGATTTGAACGGGCCGGAAGGAACCCACCAAAGAAAAATTGGTCGCTGGGAAAACCGGACGCGACGAGTGCGGCAATCAGGGCAGTGGGTCCCGGCACCGGCACGACCGTTATGCCGTTTTCTGCCGCCAGTTTCGCGATGCGGAATCCGGGATCACTGATCCCCGGAGTGCCGGCGTCAGAAACGATGGCGATGCTGGCACCCTGCTGGAGTCTAGTTAGCAGCTCCAAAGCGCGTTCACGTTCATTGTGATCGTGATAGCTGGTCGTCGGCGTGTTGATGTTGTAGTGGTTGAGTAGCTTTCGTGTATGGCGTGTGTCTTCACAGGCAATCAGATCGACTTCAGTCAACACCCTGACTGCGCGCTGGGTGATGTCTTCGAGGTTTCCGATCGGAGTCGAGACGATGTAGAGAGTTCCCGGCATTGATGTAGGACAGACATTCTTGTCTGTCTCCGTGATGCGCGCTTCTAGTTGGTTAATAGAAAAACGACAGACAGGAATGTCTGTACTACCTTGTCAGTTGTGCTGGCAGCTGCTTATCGATCGTAGGTCGCGTGGGACGGTTCGCGAGCTCAAACATTGTCATGTAAACCGTGCGCGCTATCCTTTCCATTTTCTGATAATCGATCTTGTCAGCCGTATCAGTCACGCGATGATAGTCCTCATGCTCGCCGTCAAAGAAGAAGATAATCGGGATTCCTTTCTTCGCGTAGTTGTAGTGATCGCTGCGAAAGAAGAAACGGTTCAGGTCCGCTGGATCGTCATAGCGATAATCGTAAGTGAGATTCAGGTAAGACTTGTTTACGCTTTCCGCTAAGTCGCCGAGTTCTGTGCTCATCATCCGCGAGCCGATAATGTAGATCTGGTTCGGACCTGACAGGTTCAAGTTTCTTGAGTTTGTGTCTCCCTCTTGCTTACTGCGCCCGATCATGTCCAGGTTTATTTGCGTCACGATCTTTTCGAGCGGGACAGTCGGATAGTCTGTGAAGTAGCGCGAACCCCAAAGCCCCTTCTCTTCGCCGGCATGCCATACGAGCAATACCGATCGTTTAGGTTTGCTGCGCGCTTTTGAGAGCGCTTCGGCTATGGCAATCAGCGCGGTTGTGCCGGACCCATCGTCATCCGCGCCGTTGTAGACTCGATCGCCGCGAGCCAGTTGGTTTATGCCCACATGATCGTAATGCGCACCAAGTGCCACGTATTCATTCTTCAACACCGGATCACTGCCTTCAAAAATCGCGACGACATTCTGCGTTGCCAGCGGTTCTCCTTTTGGCGTTACCGTTATGCTCACCAACTTGTTTTCGCTTAACGCAAACGAGGCAGGCAGGTCACCGCCACCGTAAGCACGTTCATGCAATGTCGTCGCATTCTGTTGTTCTCCCTGAAAGAGGATGTTCGCCAACCGAGGCGAGGCGATGATGGTCGGTAGCAAGGCAACGGCTTGCGTCTGAAACTTTTCGACCATGATCGTGCCGCGTTCCGTCAAGCGCTGTCGATTCACGTCCCAGTTTGCGAGAAACTGAAAATCCGGGACGACAATCAACCCCACCGCGCCCAGTTTGCGGGCGTATTCGGCCGGTTCCATCCAATCCTCGCCGCGCTTGCCGCTAAGATCGCTGCGCGTCACACCACGCGGCAGACCCATTAGCGAAGAGAAGACTATGGCGATCTTTCCCTTGGCGTCGACGCCTTTGAAGCCATCGATATTCCTGGACTTAACCAACCAGCCACTACCGGCGAAAACGAGTTGCCCACTGACGTCGCCAGCACGTGGAGAGGGAATGTAGTCGACGCCCAACTCCAACGACAACCCGTTAAGCTGAACGCGTGTCAGAGCGCGATCGATGAGATCCCGACGGAGCGCGATCTTCTGAAAATAGCTCCCGTCGTCTCCCGCGGGCTTCAAGCCCCAGCGCGACATGCTCATCGCGATAAACTTTGCCGCAGTATCAAGACCGGGCGAAGGCGTGTCGCGACCTTCAAGCTCATCCGAGGCAATGAAGGAAAGATAGTCTCGCAACTGGGCGGCCGTGATGTTGTCGGCGCCACGCTCTGTCGCGAGGGCCGCCATCGTAGGCTTTTTTGACTTGTCGTTTTTGCGTTGTGCTTGTGATGGGGAAAGCTGAAGCAGAAAGACACTGGTCAAGACCAGCGCGGTGATTGATCGACGCATTTACACCCCGAATTCTGAATTGGATTTATCGAGTGAGGATATTACGAGTTTTCAAACGAAAAAGTTAAGCCTCCTGAACAGCCTGTACCAAACGAGTCAATGTGTCCTTGGCATCACCATACAGCATCCCGGTTACGTCTTTGAAGAACAGGGGATTCTCCAGGCCGGAAAATCCCTTGCCCTGACCGCGCTTCAAAACGACCACTGACTTTGCCCGATCCACCTCAAGGATTGGCATGCCCGCGATTGGGCTGTTGGGATTATCACGCGCATCGGGGTTCACGACGTCGTTTGCGCCAATCACAACAGCGACATCAGTCGAGGGAAACTCAGGATTGATCTGCTCGAGTTCATAGAGCGACGAATAAGGCACGTTTGCCTCTGCGAGTAATACGTTCATGTGCCCAGGCATACGACCGGCGACAGGGTGAATTCCATACTTCACGGTCACGCCACGCTTCTCGAGGGCGTCGGCAAGCTCACGCACCGCATGTTGTGCCTGCGCAGTTGCCATTCCGTAGCCCGGGACAAAAACGACTTGCTTTCCGTAAGCCATCTGCGTGGCAATATCTTCCAGGCTTACTTCGCGCATCGTGCCTTGCTGGCCCTCGGCGGCAGTGGCTGTGGCGGCGCTGCCAAACGCTCCGAACAGCACGTTGGTTAGCGAGCGATTCATCGCGCGACACATCAGGACGGAGAGAATGAATCCCGAGAAGCCATCCAGCGTTCCGGCAATGATCAGCACCTTGTTGTTTAGAACAAAACCGGTCGCCGCCGAAGCGAGACCGGCGTAAGAATTGAGCAATGACATCACCACCGGCATGTCAGCAGCGCCAATGGGTAGGACCAGCAGGATCCCGAAGAGTAGTGCCAGCCCCGCCATCACGAAAAACAAGGGCATCGAGCCGGGAACTATGATCAAATAGATGAAGATGCCAATCGTGGCGGTGAGCAAGCCCATGTTGAAGACGTTTTGACCTTTGTAAGTTAGCGGCGTGCCGCGCACGAGGCCCTGAAGCTTGGCGAACGCCAGCAGACTTCCGGTCGTGGTCAACGCGCCCAGCATCACTTCAAATCCCAACGCCCCCATCGTGACTCGATCGATGTGTCCGCCTTCTCGGTAGTATTCTGAAACGCCAACCAGCGCCGCTGCAAAAGCGCCAAAGGCGTGCGACAGCGCTGTCCGCTGTGGCATTGCAGTCATCGGCACCCAAAGACCCAACATCAATCCCACGACGGAACCGATTGCGAGTCCAGTGATGATCCAGGTGTAAGTGAGGATCTCGTGATGCAGCAGCGTGCCGATGATGGCCATCAACATCCCGAACTCGGCGAGATGCATTCCGCGCTTGGCAGTTTCCGGGTGACTCAGACCTTTAAGGCCGAGGATGAAAAGAATGGACGCGAGTAGATAACTGATCTCGATGAAGTAAGTCTGCAGATCCATCAGGATTGATTTCGCTCTCCGTTGACTTATTCCTTAAACACCAAAACCGGCAAAGTCATTGAGGCCGAACGTAGTTTCAAATCTCGGCTCGAGACTTCGGGTCGTTTCATTCAACCAGCTTGGGAGCGCGGACGGCCTCGTCCGCTTACTCGCGCGTCACTCAACTTGCAATGAAACCCTTTAACCTGGCAATCGCGGCCTTCAACGTTGAGGCGGGCGGGGCCGTCCGCGCTCCCAGCGAAGAGCAGGCCCGTTTAAATTAAGGGCGAGTCACTTCATCACTCCTTGACCTGCTTCGGCTTCCTTTTGAACATTCTCAACATGCGGTCGGTGATCACAAACCCGCCCACGACATTAGTCGTCGAACAAACGACCGCGACGAAGCCAAGGATTGTGCTCACCTTGTTGTAACTCGCCCCGGCGGTCACGATCGATCCCACCAACGAGATTCCCGAGATTGCATTCGTAGCCGACATCAATGGTGTGTGAAGCAGCGGCGGCACCCGCGAGATAACCAAGTAACCGACAAACGCCGCGAGCGCGAACACGTAAAAGGATGAGATCAGATTTTCTGGTGACACGTTATTTCTCCGCGTTGATTCTATTTCTCACAGCTTCGAACAGATACTCATGTTCCGTCTCGACTCCAATCCGCTCGAATCTTCGCCAGTACGAGGCCGGCAATAGTCGCGAAGCGATGGTCGAGGTTCTGGTCATCACCGTGAGGCCGTTCTCTTCATGGATCTCATAACTGGCATCCTTGAAATCCAACCAGGGCCGGCCCGGCACGTCCCAGGCAGTAATTTCCAGTTTCATTGATCGCGGCGGCTCCCATTCCGTAATTCGTTCTTCGATGTAGCCCGATTCGAAGTAACAAGTCCGCGTCCCACCCACAGCTTCCTTGTCGACTTTGCAGCTAACCGGAACCGGCAAGCCGATACGCATCAGAAAGCCCTTATGCGCGGTTACGCGATCCATGGTCTTGATGCTGTTCCAAACTTTTTCCGGAGCAGCGTCGATAACTAGCACGCTGGTGAACGTCTCATGCCTCGGTGTTCGTCGCGACGGTTTCTCGATGCTGTTTGCGCCCATCAGGAAAAAGGGAAGTATGAACAACACCAGCAGGCTTAGCGCTCGCGACTGCGTGGACTTGTTGATTAGATATCTAATCAGGATGCCGAGGAGTGCTCCGATACCTAGTCCGACAATGATGATCGGGGCTGACATCAGTACACAGACGAAGCCTTCCTCCTTGGTAGCCAACAGTACCGCGCAGCAAATTAGGAAGCCGACAATGAGCGAGACGAACAGGATGTTTAGCCGGCGAGCGACCAGCCCGGTGGCTAGACCCGTCGCGAGCGGCAACAAGAAAAACAGGACTGCGCCCATCGAGCCCGTTTCTCGGTCGCTGATGAGGAAGTAGCCCCCCAGGCCAAAAACAACGGCTGTGCCAATTCCCACGGCAAGACCGAGAATAAGGTTGGCGAAGTCTTCTTCGTGGAATGATGCGTCTTGAATCATGTAGTTTGCTGAGACGGAGTCAATTTAGCTAACTGTGCGGTTTTAGAGAGGCGGCCACTCGTTGATTCACAATCTGACCGTCATGGGTTACGCAAGACGGTCCAACCACGTCATCGCTCAGATCGATGTTCAGCTGGCCGTCTTTTACTAAAAGTGTCAGGAACGACGTCAGGTTCTTCGAGTACATTTGGCTGGCGTGCACCGGGATGGTCGCGGCCAAATTCAAAGGAGCCATAATCGTGACACCATTCCGCTCGACTACTTTGTCGGGTTCGCTGACCGTCACATTTCCGCCGGTGGATCCCGCCAGATCAATCACCACGGAGCCCCGCTTCATTCCGTTCACGGCTTCCTCGGTCATCAAAAGCGGCGCGCGTCGACCGGGCACTTGCGCGGTGGTAATCACCACGTCTGCGGTCTTTGCACGTTCGGCAATTAAATTGCGGCCGCGTTCGAGTGCTTCTTCGGATAATTCCACGGCGTAACCGCCGGCGTCCTCAGTCTTGAGTCCGCCGAGATCTACTTCGAGGAAAGTCGCGCCCAACGATCGCACCTGTTCGCCCGCCGCCGCGCGCACGTCATACGCTTCCACGACTGCTCCCAATCGCCTTGCTGTTGCAATCGCCTGCAGTCCCGCAACGCCTGCACCAAGCACGAGCACGCGAGCAGGCGGAATCGTGCCGGCCGCCGTCATCAGCATCGGGAACATTCGCGGTATATGCGACGCACCAACGAGGACTGCTTTGTAACCGACAATGGTCGCCATCGAAGAGAGCGCATCCATCGCCTGGGCGCGAGTGATGCGCGGAATCAGTTCGACTGCGAAAGTCGTAATGTTCCGAGCGGCGATGTCGACAAACGCCTCGGGTTCGTCGAGGGGCCGCAAGAAACCGATAACGACTGCGCCTTTTCGCAAGCGACTCAAATCTTGATCCGACAACCGATTCACTACCGCAAGGATGTCCGCAGCTTCCAGCAAGGCTGTGCGATCATCGGACACTTCCGCACCCGCCTCGCGGTACGCATCGTCAGTACGCGTCGCTCCCAAACCGGCATTGCTTTCAACTTTCACGTTGACCTTGAGAGCGCTGAGTTTAGCAACTGATTCAGGCATCAGCGCCACGCGCGCTTCGCCGGGTTGTGTTTCGCGCAAGACGACTATGTTCATGACGATTTACCCGTGCGAACGGCCCGCCGTGTTCGATTGCAAAAAATAATTTAGTTTTGGGAAACAGCTTGCTGGTGAGAAATAAAGAGACGAAAGCAGGGCGGAAGCGTCTTCAGTTGTTCGATCAACCAGGGGGTTCGTCATAGACCGAGAGATTCACGAGGACCAACACAGGTTAGCGCGATCCGATTCATAGAAGTCTATTGAAGGAAAAGAACGCGGAAAGTATAGCACTGGAAAGAAGTGCTGAGTACTGAGTGCCGGCAGAGTTTCAAGTTTCGAGTTTCTAGTTTCTAGTTTCAAGTTCGAGTACAGCGTCCGATTTTTGTAATCGGAGCCAGCAGACGTTTCCTTGCTCCGAAGGAGCTACGTCCTCCAGCCCAAGGTTGCCGCCGCGGCTACCTTGGGATCACAGTTGAGAAGATGCCAACCCGGAACGGGTTGCGTCCTGGATACTGGAATAACAATTCTTCGGATAAGCCGCAACCCGTTCCGGGTTGGGACTCATCGCCGATGGGGGACCCAAGGTAGCCGAAGCGGCAACCTTGGGCTGGAGGACGTAGCTCCTTCGGAGCAAGGAAACGTGCGCTGCTCGAAACTTCGAACTCGAAACTCGAAACTCGAAACTCGAAACTCGAAACTCGAAACTCGAAACTTGAAACTAGAAACTAGAAACTTTTTC
>JBGTLE010000035.1:0-6051 GCA_041744295.1 Pyrinomonadaceae bacterium
TTCTGTATTCTGCATTCTGTTTTCTGTATTCTCCCCCCATGCTTTCTGCGCAAACCGCTCGCCGTGCTGTCTGGCGACCGCTATGGGAATTGCCGAGTCGTTACGAACTGATCTGGTCGCTGGCTCGACGCGATCTCGTCGCTCGTTACAAAGGTTCGATGCTCGGAATTCTTTGGGTGGTCCTGACGCCGGTCGTAATGATTGCCATCTTCACGTTTCTCTTCGCCGGAATTTTTGGCGCGCGTTTCGACGCGAGCGGCGGCACCTGGGATTACGCGCTCTATCTTTTCTGCGGACTGTTGCCGTGGACCATGTTTCAGGAGACGCTGCAGCGTTCGGCAACGACTATCGTTACTCATGCAAACCTGGTCAAGCGCGTCCTGTTTCCACTTGAAACGCTACCAACCGCACTAACGCTTTCGTCGCTTGGCAACCAGTTGTTTGGGACGGTCGCGCTAGTTGTGGCGGCACTTATCATCCGTCAACGCATTCCACTCACGATGTTCTGGTTGCCGGTGCTAATAATTCCTCAGATCGTGTTCACGTTGGGTGCGGCCTGGCTGGTCTCGTCGTTGGGAGTATTTTTGCGCGATCTGGCGCAAGGCATTGCTCTTTTTCTGATGGCATGGATGTATCTGACGCCGATTATCTATCCCGAAGCGATCGTGCCGGAACGTTACCGAGGTTTAGTTAACCTCAACCCGTTTACGCCGCTGATTCGCGGCTATCGACGGACGATGCTGGAAGGCCTGCCGCCGGACTGGCGCGGTCTGGCGTACTTCTCAGTAATCTCGGTTATTGTTTTTGCCGTTGGGTACTGGTGGTTTGCGAAAACGAGGAAGAATTTTGCGGATGTTGTGTAGTAGCTGTCAGATGTTGGATGCTAGTAAGAGAAGACAGTCCAAAGTCTAAAGTCCAAAGTCCAAAGTCCAAAGTTCGAAGTCCAAAGTTCGAAGTTCGAAGTTCGAAGTTCTAAGCACCAAGTACAAAGTTCAAAGTTCAAAACCACCATGCCGATTTTTCCCTTAACCCAACGAACCACCCTCAAGCGTCTTCCTAAACGCGGGGTCTATGACCGCGAAGTCGTTTACAGCATTCTGGACGAGGGCTTTATCTGCCACGTGGGTTTTGTCGTGGAAGGGAAGCCCGTGGTCATTCCGACCGGCTACGCGCGCAAAGGCGATCAACTCTTCATTCATGGTTCGCAAGCGAGCCGCATGCTGCGCACCTTAAAAGCAGGCGTCGATGTTTGCGTGACGGTGACACTCGTCGATGGCTTGGTGCTCGCCCGTTCCGCCTTTCATCATTCGATCAACTACCGTTCGGTCGTGGTGTTTGGCAATGCATCTGTCGTTGAAGAACGCGCCGCCAAACTCGAAGCCCTGTTCGCTTTTTCTGAACAGGTGATCGCTGGCCGGTGGCACGACGCGCGTGAACCTACTGAGGAGGAGTTGAAACAAACCACGGTGTTGGTGCTGCCGTTGGACGAAGTATCGGCAAAGGTTCGGACCGGTCCCCCAATCGATGATGAAGAAGATTATTCAATGTCAGTTTGGGCGGGAGTCGTGCCGTTGAGGTTGATCGCTGAAGAGCCGATCGCGGATCCGAGATTACCCGACGACATCGACGCTCCGGAGTACGCGCGCTCTTACCAGCGTCCGCAAACGGTTAAATAGGTTCGATTACGGCCGGCATTCGGAGATGGAGTAATTTGCAGGTCGGGAAGGGTGGTTCACCCCCGCACAACTCTCATGCAAGACAAGCGGGGGTAAACCACCCTTCCCGACCTGCAAAATTGCCGCGTCGCCTTAGTTCAGCCGCGACTCTGAAGCTCAGACAGTCGACCAAGTGCAGTTTGGGGCGTCGTCGTCGTGGCGGTATCAGCATTCACTACTCTACTCAACACCACGACCACACCCATCAACCACCAAAACACCAGCGCCACTTCTCCGTCACCCCAGTTGTAATTGAACAGCGAGCTTACGAAGAATCCCACAAACGCTCCCGTGGCGCCGAGCAGTACCCCGTGCATATTTGAATCACCCGAGTCTCGCGAGAGCTTTTCAGCGCGATTCGTAACCTGCCAACATATCGCCATCAGCCACAGCCATAACAGCAGGCCTGGTAGTCCTCGATCAAAAGCAATCTGAAGTGGCGTGGAATGCAGATGAATCAGCGCAGTGCCGGGGAAACCCCACTCGCTCCAATGAAGCTTAACGGCGTCCATCCCGTGACCGAAAACCGGATGAAGGAGAATTCGATCAAGTCCCGCCTTCGCAACCTGCACTCTCAGCGAAGAGCTGTCATCACCAAGCGACAAGGCATTTGCGGCGCGCGTTTGCGAGATGACCAGGATGCCAAAGCCGAGCACTGCGGCGATCCCAGTGGCGACGAAGATCTTTGCACTGCCCCGCGCCGCGCGCAGGGCCACGATTGCCGCACCCGCGGCCAGCGCGACAAGCAGCGTTCGCATCGCCGTCAGGCCAATTCCAATTCCCAGCACAACTGCGGCGGTCGTAGCCAGTTTGAATCTTCGATTCGCGCCGTGATTCAGAAAGTTTGCAAAGGCGAGCCCGAGGGCAAGCTGGGCCAGGATCTGCAACACTTCAGCAAATGTCTCATAGTGTCCGGTCCAGCCGGAAGCGCGAAAACGATGACTACGACGCGAGCCCAGAATTCCTGAAGGCGAGCTGGCGGCTTTTAGCCCAGGCGTCACGAGAAATCCCGGACGTTCGGCATGCTCGCCCTTCGTAATCAAGCTAACGCTGAGTCGCCGTCCGGGTTCAGCAGCATTAATAACTGCGTCTACATCTTCCGGTGAAAAAACGCGATTGCGTCCAACCCGCCAAATGGCATCGCCAGGACGAATATCCGCCTCGTGAAAGGGACTGTTGGGAGCAACTTCCTCGACCACCACGCCGCGTCCACGCAGAAGATCGTAAATACTGAATAGCGAACCCGTGACACCCGATAGAATCATGATGGCGACCAGCACGATCGCGGTTCGTCGTTCAACCACTGCCTGCGCCAGATAGAAAACAAGAAAGACCCAGACCGATTGCAGCTTTGGGATACTTATCGAAGGCTCTTCGGAGAAAACTGCGGAGACAATGGTCCAAAGGAAGAACAGCCAGATCGGTAGATCGAGTCTGGATCGGCGGAACCCGGTGTTTTTCGTGGCGAGCGAACGTAGCAGCCAGCCCGCCGTTGCGATCGCCAGCGAGATCTCAGCACCAGCGATCGAATGAGGTGCGAACGCAGAGAAGAGCAGCATGCCTGTTAGCGCTATGCCGTGACTGAAGCGAGCTAGCGGGGCCGCGAACTGAGTTCTATCCGACAAGAAACCTCCTGTTAAATCAAGCCTCTCCACCGAAGGTGTTGCAACCTCGCGAGTTTGAGGAAGCTACCCCAACGGGGGTTGCGTCTGGCCTAATCCAGGGAAAGGGTTTTTCTCGTTCTAGCGCTACTCGGCGCAGGTTCACCAATGAGACGCAACCCCGCTGGGGTAGGTTTCGATTCGTACTCGATCCCAGGGTAGCGTCAGAGCACGCAACCCTGGGCTGGAGGTCGCAACACCTTCGGTGTAAGAGCAGGGACAGGGTCCGCCTTCCTGACCGCGAGACTCGGCATCTTAATCTCTGAGAATCAGAACTTAAATTTACTGACGCCACACGGTACTAACTTCATCGACACTGACGCAAAAAACCGTATCGTTGACACTGCTTTTTGCGCGTGTTAGCGTACTTGCCAGGCCATTCAGACCGCTGAATGGTCACTAATTTTCTGAAAAGGCGCATGTTTAGGTTCGGCTAGTCCCTCGGCCCGCCCGCCACAACAACAGCTAGTCTAAAGTGATACATAATACCCCTGATGGCTTTCGAAAAAGCTAAGGTCTTAAAAGCCGCCGAGAAGTTCCTGTCACAGGGAAAGATTGACGCACCAATCAAAGAGTACCGTCAGATTGTCGAACACCAAGACGATGATTTTACTACTCTGAACATGCTGGGAGATCTTTGTGTGCGCGCCGGCAAGAACGACGAGGCTGTTTCCTGCTTTCTTCGCATCGCCGAACACTATCGTGACCGTGAGTTCACTCTCAAAGCCATTGCGATGTACAAGAAGGTCGACAGGCTGAAGCCACGCGACCTGGAAGTAGCTACGAATCTCGCTGCGCTGTATGCCGCTCAAGGCCTGGTGATCGATGCGCGTGCGCAATATTTGATTGTTGCCGACGCGCACACTCGCAGCGGTCAGTCAAAGCAGGCTCTGGAAGTACTCCGAAAGATTGCCGACCTCGATCCGCGAAACGTTGAAATCCGCATTAAGCTAGCCAACGGTTATCTAAAAGAGGGAATTCACTCGGAAGCCGGCGCTGCCTTCAAAGATGCAGCGGCGCGACTTTTTGAGAACGGAGATTTTGAGAGATCTCTCGAAGCCGGATCGCGAGCATTGGAACTTCAACCATACGACCTGTCAGTCCTGTCAGCGATGGTGTCGGCCCACACGGCGTTGGGAAGCGCCGATGACGCTGCCGAATTGTTGGAGCGCACCGTTGCCGATCGTCCGGACGTCCCCGAGTTGGTTTCAATGTTAGCGGGGGCGTACCTTGCTGCTGAAGACGCGAAGGGCGCTGAACGCGCGACGGAAATGCTGCTCAAGCATGACGCGTCCAACTACACTCAATACATTCCCATCGCGCAGCTCTACTTGAAAACCGATCAGATTGATGAAGCTGTCAGGCTTTTGACCGGCATCGTGGAGCAGATGCTGGCGGGACGCGAAGAGAATGACCTGCTGGAACTGGTCAACGAAGTACTCGCGCGCAATCCCGAGCACGTGGAAGGCTTGCGGTTGCTCGTCAGGATTCATTGGTGGCAGCGCGACATGGATAGGTTGCGCGCCGCGCTTGAACGACTGGCCGAAGCTGCCGAGGCTGCGGAATCGGTTGACGATGAGCGGTACGCACTGACTCAGCTGGTGCGGCTTGCACCCGAAGAGGCACGATACCTCGCGCGTTTGGAAAAACTCGGCGGGGTACAGGAGGACGCTGCTTCCGCGCCGGCCTCGGTCTCTGAGCCCGCAATCGGAGACGTACCTTCGTTCGAAACTTTCTCTTTAGTCGGCGAACCAACGGGAGCGGTCGATGCGCCATTTGAGTTCGAATCGAATTCGGTCGCCGAACCTGCGTTTTCAGATCCGAGTGCGTCGTTCGCTGATCTCAACGATGGGATTGCCGACGCCGGAAGTTACGCGGCCGCTCCCAATGGTGCAGGAACGGCAGAAGTAAATTCGGGAGCGATTGAATTCGATTTCAGTGAAGCCGGCAGCACCCCGCCACCGGGTGAACCTTCGGATCTGGACCCCCGCCGCGACGCAATGATGCGACAAGAGTTGGAGAGCGTCGATTTCTATTTGAGTCAGGGCTATTTCGATATTGCCGAAGACACGTTGCAGATGCTCGAAGGCCAGTATGGTCCACACGAGCAAATCGATGCTCGGCGCGAGCGGTTGGTCGAAGCGTTAAGGCAACCGTCTGCCGAAGCTTCCCTGTCGTTTGAGATGCCGGCAGATGCTGAGATTACGCCGCAGCCGGCGCCGGACCTGGCGGCATTCGATTTCGGCTCTACCGAAGGGGAACCGGAAGCAAAAGCCGCAGTCCAATCTTCTTCAAATCGGGCATCCGCTGTCGCCTCCGGCGCAATCGATTCCGGCCTCGCAGAGATCTTCGAAGAGTTCAAGATCGCGGCAGAGGGCGACGCTTCCAGCGATGAAGACTTCGAAACTCATTACAACATTGGGACTGCGTACAAAGAGATGGATCTTCTGGATGAAGCAATCCAGGAGTTCCAAAACGCGGCAAACCTGACCAAGCCTACGGATGGGACTGCACGATATCTGCAATGCTGCAACATGCTGGGCCACTGTTTCGCGCAAAAGCAGATGCCGCGCGCGGCCGTGCTTTGGTTTAAAAAGGGATTAGAATCGCCGGGGCATTCTGAGGAGGAATACCTCGCGCTGCGGTATGAACTCGGCTCTGCTTACGAGCAACTC
>JBGTLE010000036.1:0-10179 GCA_041744295.1 Pyrinomonadaceae bacterium
GAGATCGAGTCGGGCGATGCGATCAAAGCTTTGGAAGCACAGATCGACATTGATACTCTGGCCACGGTCCGCGCGCGTGCCGTCGAAGCACTCGGTAAGATTGCTGCCGCACTGCCAAAGACTGAGGAGGCGCAAGCCAAGGCCGCCGGCGCCGCGATAATGCGTGCTCTTGAAATCGAAGCAGGCCGTCGTTCACTTCCGGAGTTTGAAGTAATCGAACTCGGAATTACGGCCGCATTGCGAGCAAGACCGGAAGGAGCCGGCGAGTTGATTGCCCGCTTCCTGCGTTACCCAGATCCGATTCCTGCCATCGCGGCGAATGCTCTCGCTCGACTGCGCGCGAAGGATGGCAATGCGGAACTATTGAAGCTGGTTGCGGGCGCAAAAGATCCAGAGTTGCGTGCCAACGCGGCGCGCGTGCTTGGGACCACGGAAGACAAGGAAGCTTTGAGTCTGCTCGTGGATCGTGCTTTTCGTGATGAAGACCCACGCGTGCGCGTCAGTGCGATGCGTGCGCTGGCGGGATATAAAGACCGGGCTACAGCATTGCCTTACTTCGAAGACTTTCTTAAGGACGCTCACTGCCAGCGTCAGTTGCTTCAAGAAAAGAAGTTGCTTTATCACCGTCGAGACAGTGCTGAGTGCCTGGAGATTGTAACCGCTCTGGGAAGAATGTTTCAGGGCACTGGAAAAAGCGAAGTAGTACAGAAACTAAGTTTTTGGGAGTGGGACTTTCCGGTTCCAACCCCTGAGATGGAAATCGCTCTCGCTCGCATTGATCCGGCCGACTATCTGAAACAGCGTGAGCGCGGAACAGGATTCATCAATTGGCGGACTATTTCCAGTATCGCGCAGGGCCTCGGTGAAATTGCCGCCCTTCCGGAATCGTCAAAGGACAAGGCAGCACTAAGCAAACGCGCAGTTGAACTGGTGCGCGAGATGCTGGACTCCAGCAATTCCAGCAGCAAGGAAGACCGGGTGGTTCATTCTGAATACGCCATTCCCGATTTGCTGCGCGCGTTCGCTGCTTTCAAGCCAAGCGATCTAGCGGAAGTTCTGCGAAAGCATTTACTCGCATCAGATGTGGTCGTTCGGGCGACTGCGGCTGAACTGCTGGGCGAACTTCCTCCCGATCCAGTTAACGCCAACGCTTTGACAAAGGCCTTCGCGCAGGCTGCCAAAGACAAGCTCAACGACGCGCAACTTGCGCTCCTGGAAGCGCTCGGAAAACAGAAAACTCCTGGTTCAAATGAGATTCTAAAATCAGCGCTGTATTCCCCAGACCATCTGCTTCGCATTCGCGCTGCCGGATATCTGAAAGCCAATGGCGTAAGTGATTTCTCGCCATCGACCAGCATTGTCGCGACCGGGAAGTCGAATGAAGATTATCAACGCGCCATCGCCCGCATGGGAAAGGATGTTCGTGCTCGGGTAGTGACCAGCCGGGGAGCCTTTACGGTCGAGCTCTTGCCGGACGACGCGCCGCTAAATGTCGACAACTTCATCAAACTCGCTCGCAGTGGCTATTTTCGCGGCATCACTTTCCATCGCGTCGTGCCCAACTTTGTCGTACAGGGCGGCGATCCACGCGGCGATGGCAACGGCGGTCCTGGGTATTCGGTACGTTGTGAGATAAACGAAGTGCCTTACGGTCGTGGCGCCGTTGGGATGGCTCTGTCGGGGAAAGACACCGGAGGCTCGCAATGGTTTGTTACTCATTCGCCTCAGCCTCATTTGGATGGCGGTTACACAGTTTTTGGTAGAGTTGTCAGCGGTATGGAAGTGGTGGATGAGATTGTTCGCGGCGATGTGATTCGATCGGTGTCGATTACGGAGACGTCAAAGAAGCGGCAGGCGGTTGCGGCTTCGCCCGAATAACGAGTGTGACGATGGATCAAATATTATTCCTTAGGCGAACGAAGACGTTTGTCCTGGTCCTGACGCTACTGTCGTTAACGACGGTAGACATTAGCGGGCAGGCACCCGCGGAATCCCCAGCGCCAGTAGAGCGCACCCGCTATCAAATCAACTTAAAACTGGACTTCGAGAATCGCTCCTACAAAGGCGTGGAGCGAGTACGTTGGATAAATCGTTCCGAAAGGTCGATCTCTGTACTGTACTTTCATCTCTATTCCAACCTTCGAACTGAAGGAACAACCTTCTCAACAGGTTCGGCAGTTCCCAACCAGTCCCCGGTCGAATCCGACGAACCCAGAATTGAAATCACACACGTGAGACTGGCCGGTACGCAAACTCCGGTACCTTACTCGCTTGACGATCAGGGAACGACGCTGCGAATCAATCTACGCGAAGCAGTTGCGTCAGGTAGTTCCACTGAACTTGAAATCGGGTTTGCCGGCACAGTGCCGGAAATTGATGCGGATGAAACTGGACTGACGACGCACGTTGTGAAGCAGGTAGGCGCCGCGCTTCGAGGCGAAAGGGAAATTCGACGCGCCCGTGACATCAACTTCCGCAGCCGTGGCGTGATGCTGCTCGGAACGTGCTATCCCGTGCTGGCGGTATACGATGGCGACGAGTGGCGGCGAAAACTCGAGCCCAGCGTCGGCGATTTTGTTTTCAACGAAGTCGCCGACTATGAAGTGACTATCGACACGGAGCCCGGGGTGTTCGTGTTCACATCCGGGACTAACAGCAAGAGCAATTCTTCATTTGTCGGATCGAACTTAAGAGAGTTTGCGATCGTTGCCGGGCGGAACCTGAAATCAGAAGAGGTCAAGGTCGGCAATGCAACTATCCGCTCGATCTTTTTTTTTGAACATGAGCGCGTAGGGAAGCGCGCCTTGACCGTCGCGGCTGATGCCCTTCGCATCTTCGTCTCACGTTTTGGTGCACTGCCTTTCGAGACCATCAACATCGTCGAAACACCCCTCGTGGCGGGGCTTGGCAGTATGGAATTTTCTGCCTTCAATGTGATCGCTAGTGCATTCTATGTTGACTTCGACTCGCCCTCGATGCGTAACCTGCCGGAGATCATTCGTGAACAGCGTCCTGCGGTTGAACAAAGCCTTGAATGGACTGTCGCGCATCTTGTGGCCCATCAATGGTGGGGAGCTGTTGTTGGCAGCGATCCCGCGCGCGATCCAGTGCTGGACAAGGCACTCTCGTCCTGGTCAGCCTTGCTGTACTACAAAGAAACCTATGGTGAGGAACGCGCAGAAGCGGTCCTGAAAGACGAGCTCGTGGGTGTCTATCGGCTCTACCGCACGTTTGGCGGCGAAGATATGGCCGCGAACCGTCCCACGCGCGACTATCGAAACTCCTTTCAGTACGAAGCAATTGTCACCACCAAAGGGACTTTGATGTTTGTAGACTTGCGACGCTTGCTGGGAGACGAAAAGTTCTTCAAGGCACTTCGGAGTTACTACAAAACCAACTCTTTCGAGATAGCAGAGCTCGACGACTTGCGCGGTGCGTTAGTCGCCGAAGCGCCACTCGAACAAAGACGGATCGTCGCTCGTACATTCAATCGCTGGTTGGCGAGCAAGCGAGGCGACGAGGACATCGCGCGCCCTGATCAGGAACTAGCTACGACATTAGGCATTCCGCAAAGGACAGAGCCGCAGAAAAGCGGTGACAAGAATGCCTTTGCTGCCTTCGCGAAACTGGGGAAGTTTTTCTGGCAGCAGATGACGCGGATCCGTTAAGGCTGAGTCGATGGTCACAAAAGCGATCCACAGATTACGCCCATTTCGCAGACTAAGACGAAGGTAAATCGTTGGCTGCACAGGCAGCTTACTCAGCTTATCTGCGTAATCTGTGGATAGGTTTTCCATTAGTTTCCGGAGTGACAAAACAAACGGATGAAGGCATACAAGGAACCAGAACCAACTGGTTCATCAATTCAGCAACGGCCTATAGAGATCCAGGAGAGCATCGAACGCCTGAGTTGGTTGCTGGATGACCTGTTTCGCATCCCGGTGATCGGTTGGCGCGTCGGACTGGATGCGCTCGTGGGCTTGATTCCCGGATTCGGCGACAGCCTCACTTCGCTCGCGTCGTTCTATATTCTCGCTTCCGGAGTTCGCTACGGTGTGCCAAAAATCACTTTGGTGCGGATGGGTTTGAATCTCGGGATCGATTACGCGCTGGGTTCACTTCCGTTTGTGGGCGATGTTTTTGACGCGTGGTTCAAATCGAATCAGAAGAACGTGGCGCTGTTGCGAGAACACGCAACCGTCTCGGCGGACGAAGCGCACACGGGAACGATCGGCGACTGGCTTTTCGTGGGGTTGATAATGCTCTTGTTGGTGACCCTGGCGGTGGGAGCAGCGATCGTGAGTGTTTATCTACTGCTCCTGATTACGAGGCAAATCGTCGGACCGCTCTAGAACTTCTCAGGAAGCTACTGCTTGCGTCTGCCCCAGCAGACGATCCAAAGCAGTCTTCAAGAGATCGAGACCACGCTCGCCTGCAGCAAAACTTCGCAGCTTTCCTTCCGCATCAAACAGGTAGTACGCCGGAACGTATCCCTGCTCGTTCTGAAACGCGTCTTTTAACTGATGCTCGTTATCAACCGCACACGGTTCAGTGATGCCATAAATCGCAACCGCATCATGCACCGCTTCAACGTCAGTGTCGGCTTCGTACCGGGGCATGTGCACCGCAATCACTCTTAGGCCGTCTTCTTTGCGCTCGTCGCGCCATTGCGCCAACTTCGGCAAGTTGTCTTTGCACGTGTGACAACTAACCGACCAAAAATGGACCAGCGTGGGTCGACCTTTCGATTCTTCTTCCGCATGCGCCTGAGTACCGCCAAACCATTCGGTGGCGCCGCTCAGGCTGGGCATTGTCGTTCCAATTCTCATCGCCATCGTCGTACTTCCTCTTTCGCAAAACTCCTGAGTGGAAAGTTTTGAGCAATTTAGCCGCGGATTAAGGCGGATGACACAGATCTGAACAATATGACGGTTGCAGATTCGCGTCATCCGCTTCCATCCGCGGCTGCCTTCTGTCTAATTACGAATTCAGTGTCTTCTGACCTGGCTTCCATTCCGCCTGGCAAAGACCACCGGTTTGCAACGCCTGAATCACACGCAACGTCTCTTCCGCTGAACGGCCGATGTTCAGATCGTGAACGACTTTGTAACGCAGAATGCCCTCGGGATCGATAATGAACAGTCCGCGGAGAGCGATCCCGCGATCTTCGATCAACACACCG
This sequence comes from Pyrinomonadaceae bacterium, assembly GCA_041744295.1. GTDB lineage: Bacteria > Acidobacteriota > Blastocatellia > Pyrinomonadales > Pyrinomonadaceae > PSRF01. The sequence continues at coordinate 5,183 of JBGTLE010000036.1, forward strand.
TAGTCGCGAGCCACGTTCTTGGTGGCGTCGGCTGCGAGTGGATATTTGAGATCCGCCACGCCGCCTTTATCACGCGGAGTCTGCAACCAGGCACGGTGTGAATAAACCGAGTCGGTTGAAACTCCGATGATGTCGGTGCCGATACCCTGGAAATCCTCGTAGCGATCGCTGAATGCCGTCAGTTCGGTGGGACAAACAAAGGTGAAGTCGAGCGGATAGAACAAGAGCACTACCCAACGTCCTTTGTGGTCCGCGAGTTTGACGTTCTCATTCAGCTTCTCGATATTCTTCGTTGAAGCCATGTTGAAATCAGGCGCCGGCTGGCCCACCATTGCCTTGTCTGTTGCTAAAGCTGCTGCTGTCATGAATCCTCCAATTTTCAATTAAGTTCACTTGTCATCACTCGCACGCTGCGAATGTCTTCGAAAACTTGCCCTACTCGGCATACGTATCGGCTAACGGCAGTCCGGACAAACGCCCAGGAGTGTCAGATGTACCGATTCGGCCTTGAACTTTGATTTTCGCGCCGCGGCCCGCATGAGTTCCGCCGCTTCCGGAAGATCAAAATCCACGAGCTTGCCGCAACTGCTGCAGATCGCATGATCGTGTCTATCGATGACGCCGTCATAGCGACTGGCGCAGTCACCGAATGAAATTTCGCGCACCATTCCGGCTTCCCGCAAAAATTTGAGAGAGTTGTAGACGGTGGCATAGCTAAGCGACGGCAAACGTTTGCGTGCCGCCTCAAAAATGTCGCTGGCCGTAGGGTGGTCTTCCCGCTCGCGAATTACCGCGAGCACCGCCTCCCGCTGGGGGGTCAACCGTTGGCCACCACTGTTGTCATTCTCTGAAGTGCTCATGGAATGGATTTAGACTAATTCTAAAATAGAACATTGTCAAGCTGGCTGTGGTGTGAGTAATGCTGCCTGAGCGTTTCGGACTGTGTAGTGGCAACGAAGTCAGTACCGTTTCGCGGTAGCGTCGGGTAACTGCTGCGGCTGCCGATTGTCAGATGCGAGTTGCTGCTTTGGTTAGTAGCCAAAGCTTCGATTGACATTACAATCTGGCAAGGCCTACACCTTTAGACGTTGAGGTGTCGTGATTGGTGAGCCAGGAAGCTTTCTTCGAGACTTTTCCTAAACCTGTGACTCACTCCGCGGCCGCAAAACCAGCTTTCTAACCGAATCTTAAACAGGAGCATTTTAATGACGCGTGTTCCAGTAGTAGCCCTCTTAATAACTTTGCTAGTAAGTGGAGGCTTCGGCCGCATAACTGCCGCGAGTAAGCAAAACGTGCAGGAACCTCCCCCAGTGATCGTGCTGCGAGCCGCACGAATGTTGGACGTAAAAACCGGTCGCATTATTTCGCCCGCAGTTGTCGTAATCGAGAAAGGCCGTATCAAGAGCATTAACCCGGCCGTTGTTCCCCGAGGGGAGGTTATTGATTTAGGGAACGCGACGCTCTTACCCGGCTTCATAGACATGCACACTCATCTTTCGTTTGATATTGAGGGGGCATGGATGAATCGCGCGGTCACTGACACGGCCGGTGACTATGCCCTGCGCGGCGCACGCAACGCTCGCAACACTCTACTGGCAGGCTTCACCACTGTTCGCGACCTCGGATCAAGAGATTTCGTCGACGTCGCCCTCATGCGAGCCATCGAACAGGAGTTTATTCCGGGACCTCGCATCTTTCCGTCCGGTTACTCCATTGGGATCACGGGTGGGCATTGCGATACGACGGGCTACGCTCCGGGAATACTGGAACGCAATGCAGAGACCGGCGTGGCCGATGGGCCAGATGATGTTCAGAAGGCTGTGCGCTATCAGATTAAGCACGGGGCCAAAGTCATAAAAATTTGCGCGACCGCTGGAGTCTTGTCTCTGGAAGGTCCTGTCGGCGCGCAGCAACTTTCTGAAATCGAAATGCGGACCATTGTCGAAGAGGCGGCGCGGCACGGTGTGAAAGTTGCCGCACATGCGCATGGCACAGAAGGCATGATCGCGGCGGTGAAGGCGGGCGTCGCCTCAATTGAGCACGGCTCAGTGCTTAACGACGAAGTCATCCGATTAATGAAGGAGCGCGGAGCTTATTTAGTGCCCACGTCATATCTGGGTGAAGCTATTCGCCTGGATGCTTTGCCTGCGCCGATCAGAGCCAAGGCCGAACACATTCTTCCGCTGGCCCGACAAAGCCTTCAGCTAGCAGTGAAATCGGAAGTGAAGATAGCCTTTGGCACAGATGCAGCAGTGATTCCGCATGGTCAGAACGCCAGGGAGTTCGGCGCCATGGTAGCCAAAGGGATGGCTCCTATCGACGCAATCCGCACTGCTACGGTGAATGCTGCCGATCTACTCGGAGTGACTGACCGAGGAAATATTGCGCCGGGGTTGCTGGCCGACCTGGTGGCGGTGCCCGGAAATCCACTCGACAACGTTCGCCTACTTGAGGACGTGCGGTTCGTAATGAAGGGCGGGCAGGTATACAAGCGGCCTTGATCGTGTCTGATCTTCACTCCAAGTTACACTCCGTTTCACTCCTGACGGAGTTGAAGAATTGCCTACATGTACGGGAGCCCATCGCGGACTGTTGAAGATGAGTATGCAAAGGTGCGGGCGCAGAATGACTGGACCGCAGCCCAGGCAGCGCAATTTCCAAAGCGGCTGATTGCCTTCTGCAGTTTCAACCCGCTTAAGGAGTACGCGCTCGAGGAGCTCGAGCGGTGTGCGAAGGACCCAAATCTCAAGCATGGCCTCAAGCTGCACTTCGGAAACTCCGACGTACAAGTGGATAACGCTGCACACCTGGAACAGTTGCAGCGAATCTTTGGCGCAGCAAACAAGCACCGCATGGCGATGGTCATACATATGCGCGCATCCATCTCGCTCAAGCGTCCTTATGGAGCGGCACAGGCGCGCGTGTTTCTCGAACAACTGTTTCCTGTACGGGTGAATGTTGCGGCGGTCGCTGCGATGCGGTAACTCAGGAGCTGGGTGGAGCAATCATGGGCTCAAAAGACGATCTGATCAGCAAGCATCAGGACGAGAAAATTGATCGCGACCTAAAGAACAAGTATCGGGACCTAAATCTGTGGGCAGAGATTGGCTCGATGGTAAGAACCGACCCAGATGAGGATCGACTAAACATGATCGCCGGGAGACTGGTGAGGGCGGAGGGGATGTTTGAAGATGTCTTCAAGGACAAATGCTCCTTCAGTGAAGTCATCTCTTATGTGACTGAAAAGATTTTGAAGATAGACCCCGACAACGCCAGGGCGTTGACCATACGTGCAATTGCCAATTCCCAATTGTCGAGGTTCGCGGAAGCGATTGATGACGCGGAAGCGGCGATCAGAGCCGCGCCCGATGATGACTCCAAAAGCGCGCAGTGGATCCGAAACGAGCTGCCGGATTGGCGGAGAGAGGTTGAAGGCTCGAGCCGATAGATCTCGCGCCGGCCGGCAGTTTGTTGAGATGATGTGAGTATGACAATTTCTTTCAGTCGCTATCTTGCCATCGTACTTGGTGTTCTTATACCTGCGGCTGAGACAGTCCGTCGTTGGAGCACCTGGCGTGAGGAACCGGCTGCCTTCTTCGACGATTACATCCTCGGGGCCTTTCTACTTTATGGAGCCTGGCGTGTGGGGAAAGATGTTCGCAGTGGCCAGCGTTTTCTAGCGGCGGCCTGGGCTTTCATGTGTGGGATGGCGTATAGCAGCTTTTTCAGCCAGTTACACGGGATGAGAATGGGTGAGCTTGATCCGGCCCCAATTTCATCCAAATGGGTCGCGGTCATCAAAGGCATCGGACTGGCGTTGGGCGTGATAGCTTTATTGGTGAGCTTAAGACGATTACCCGATACCTCGATTAGAGTAGGCCCAACCTGAAAGCGAAATCAATGACACCTGACCGATTCAGTCTTGACGATGCAGTGTCAGTTCTCGAGCGAACGCCGGCGGCCTTGAACGCATTGCTCTCCGGCTTGCCCGATATGTGGATAACTGCGACGGAAGGCGAGCGCACCTGGTCGCCGTATGACGTAATCGGGCATCTCATCCACGGCGAGCGCACGGACTGGATCCCGCGAGCGCAACACATTCTGGCAGGCGAGACGAGACCGTTTGAAACGTTCGACCGCCTGGCCCAGTTCAAGGAGAGCGAGGGCAAGGGCCTGCAACACCTGCTCACGATTTTTAACGAGCTACGGCGACAGAATCTGGCTGTGCTGGCGGGGATGAACCTGACGAATGAAGACTTTGATCGCAAAGGACTGCATCCTGAGCTTGGCATCGTCAACCTCGGGCAACTGTTAGCGACTTGGGTGGTTCACGATCTGGATCACCTGACTCAGATCGCGCGGACGATGGCGAAGGTTTATACGGAAACGACCGGGCCATGGAGCGCGTATCTTTCGATCTTGCGCGACCGACAATGACAAGTGACCCCGCGTAAGATGATCCTGTCTCCGCTTTTTACACCAAAGGTGTTGCGACCTCCAGCCCAGGGTTACGCGCTTTGGCGCTACCCTGGGATCAAGTACGAATCGAAATCCTACCCCTTCGGGGTTGCGTCTCGGTGGTAAACCATCCCCCGAGTAGCGTTATTGCGAAAACATCCCTCGACCTCGATAGGCCGGCCTCAACCCCATTGGGTAGGTTCCTCAAACTCGCGAAATCCCAGGGTTGCGTGACGCCAAACAGTTCCGAAGTGATGATGTGAGCTGGTAGTAAGACCAGAAATTAACTAGAACCAAGGGCCAGCGGAACTCAGTACTCAGTACTCAGCACTGCTTTTGTTGTTACTCGGACTTGACCCTGCCAACACCGGATGCTTCGCGGCGTAGTCAACTATCCGCTCGACATAATTCGGAAATGCCGGACAGTGAAGACCCAGATTCGCAAGCAGCTGGACTGAATTGAAGGTGTCGTACGTCTGCTTCAGAAAAAAGTAGGGGACGGCGCGATGCGGTAGATGCGAAATCACCGGTGCGTAAGG
>JBGTLE010000037.1:0-6694 GCA_041744295.1 Pyrinomonadaceae bacterium
TGGAAGGGACTGAGCTCGGTCGCATACTTCGGCACTCAACTGCTGTTTTGGCTCTGGTACAACGAGAGATACCATCCGCAAAAACGCTCTGCGGTTTTGATCTTCCAGACCGCCATATTCCTAATCTTCCTTTTGGCTCACTTGGTAAGAAAACTGATCCGGAGCGAAGCCGCCACGATCGAAGACCTCGCGCTGCTATTGATCAATCCGTTCGTATTTTTCGCAACCGCTTACCATCTGCTTAGTCCCACGCATCGCGATTGGATGGGTGTGTTCGCAATCGGCATGGCTCTGGTATACGCAACCGCAGCCAGGGTCCTGCTGGATCGTTTGCAGCGCCCCGGCGCCGCTGTCCGGCCGGGAACGCCGCTCGCAACAAATCGTGTCGAGTTGTTGACGATGATCGGCATCGCCCTGACGTTCGTGACTATTGCGATTCCGATTCAGTTGCGCTCAAACTGGATTACGATCGCCTGGGCAGTTGAAGCGCTTGCACTTTTGTGGGCCGGACTTGAGATCAGATCGCTGAAGCTACGCGTGTTTGGCGCCACACTCTTCGGCCTGGCCCTTGGCAAGCTCTTCTTCTGGGACACTCCATGGGGCGCCCCCTTCAGTTTTCGCCCTATGTTCACGCCAGTTCTGAACCGGTACTTCCTTTCGTCTCTGGTTGTGATCGGATGTTTGTTCGGCGCCTCGGTTCTCTATCAACGAGTAGCTGAACGGAGGAAGATCCAGGCGTCGAAGTTGAGACTCGGTTTCTTGTTGGCGGCTGTTATCACGTTGTGGTTCGTGATGTCGGTGGAGACGCAGACTTTCTTTGCCGCGCGCGCAAAAGCCGAGAGAATTACAGTCAACGCCGAACATCAGCTATGGCTGGGCCAAATGGCCCTTTCGGTTCTTTGGGCGGGGTACGCAACGGCACTGGCGGCTGCGGGGTTCCTCCGCCGCTCGGCAAGCCTGCGTTGGGCTGCGCTGGTCCTTTTTGCGTTGACCATAATCAAGGCAATGTTGGTTGATATTGCGCAGCTGGAGCAACTCTACCGAATTATCGTTTTCTTCGTGCTGGGAGTGTTGTTGCTGCTGGTGGCATGGGGTTACCACAGAGCGTTTCATTCTCGGGAGTCATCCAAATGAAAAAAATCGGCGCAGTCCTGCTCGTGATTCTTGCTACAACCGCGTGGCTTGCTGTTATTTCAGCTTACGCGCAATCCTCATTGTCGCAGTGGCCTTACTTTGCTGACGTGGCAGCAAACACGGGTATAAACGCGCCTGGAATATATGACATCGTCTTACCTCTCGAAGTGATGGATAAGGCTCGGACTGACCTCGCTGACCTGCGGCTGTTCGATTCCAACGGCGGCGAAATTCCGTACGCCCTCCGAATTCGAAGAGAGTTTGACGACAAACGAGAAATTGGTGCGAGTGTCTTTAACCGGGGGCTGGTCGGCTCGTCAACGAGTGAAGTGTCGGTTGATCTTGCCGAGTATCCAGGTGAACACAATGAGGTTGAGATACAAACTACCGGAACGAACTTCCGGCGACGGGTCGAGGTCGAGGGCAGCGACTCGGGCAAAGAGTGGCGGACGCTTGAGACCCGCGGCGTACTTCTCAGTTTTGAGGCGCAGAATAGAGCAGTTACCTCGAGCCGGATCACGTACCCGACCAGCAGATACAGATATTTACGTGTGAGAGTTCTTGCAGACGAGTTGACGGACAACAAAGCGCCAGAGATTACCGGAGTAAAAGTGATGATGGCAGTCCGCGCGAAAGGAGAGTTGGCAACGTGGGGCGTGTATGTCCCGCCTTATCAACTGCTCCGAAATCAGGGTGCGCCTGCCTCGCAGTGGACCATCGATCTCGGCGCCCGGGCACCCTGCGATCGTCTCTCACTCGAGATTGCTGACGACTCTTTCTCACGCCCGTTTCATATCGAGTCTGTTGACGACCCTGATAACGTCCGTCTGATTGCATCCGGTGAACTAACCCGACGCATTGGTGAGCATGCAAAACCCCTGGTGATCACGTTCGACGAGGAGGTTCATGCACGAAGGCTGCGTCTGCTGGTCACCGACCACAGCAATCCGACACTCTCAATAACTTCGATCCAAGCCAGTGCTCCGGCGCGACAATTAGTCTTCGAGTTAAAGGACGCGCCCTCCCAACCACTACGATTGTTTTTTGGTAACCCTAAAGTCACCGCGCCACACTACGACTTCGAAAAAGAAGTGCCAGCCAGATTATCAAATGAACCAGGGTCGCCAGGCGGGCAACCGGCTCCCGGTGTTGAACCGATCCGAAGCACGGTTGGTACAGTGCTTACGAATCCGGAATACATACCCGAGCCGCTGCCACTCACAGAACGCATTCCCTGGTTGATTTACATCGTGCTCACGGCTGCGAGTGTTGCACTGGCCCTCATCCTTCTCAGCCTTGCCCGCACCACGCTCCAAGCTGGCCCGCAGCCCACGGAATAGTTGAGTTGAAGAAGAAGGAGCATAGTTGATGGCCATCACACCATACCTCTTGTATCAGGATGTCGGCGCAGCGCTAAAGTTTTTAGCCAGGGCGTTCGGCTTCCAGAAGTACGGGACGCAAATGTTAGGTCCCGACGGCAAGATCAATCACGCGGCGATGAAGCTTGGCGATGACGTGATTATGATGGGTTGCCCCGGGTCAAGTTATCGCAACCCTAAGCGGCTCGGTCAGGCAACGCAGAGCCTCTACATCAATGTCGAAGATGTGGACAAACATTTCGACCGCGCCAAAAAGGCAGGGGCCACCATCCTCCAGGTGCCCGCGGACACGGAATATGGCCATCGCCGCTACGGTGCCGAAGATCCTGAGGGCCATCAGTGGTACTTCGCTCGGGAGATTCGTCGCTCGAAGCCGGAACTCAAAACCAAGTGAAAGCCCTCAAAGTGATCCAGGTAAGGGCACAGTCTTTTCCATCAGCGCGCCATCTAAGCGCCAAGGGAAATGCGCAGGACGGTGTTTTTTCAGAGAAGGTCCGATCTTCGGTAGATCGGGTATTGGGAGAATGTCCTTAAATACTTGCCGCTCTAGCTATTTTGGACTCCGCGTTGCCAACGCCGCAAAAGCTCATCAACCTGTTGTTTGACCTCCGCTCTAGCGTCGATGCGATCCCATTCCGCTGCCAGCAGTTCGTCGTAATTTGTTTTGCGGTGTCGAATATGCGCGGCCACGGCAAGCAGCACGGCGGTTTCGTCGAAACTCCTGGCCGCCGCTGAACGACCGACACGCCCACTATATTTGCGACAAGCGTGTTCGGCGATCTGTAACTCTCGTTCAGCAGGACAGGCAGGAAAGAGTTCGCGGATTCGTTTGGCAAACCGTTCCACATAGCTTTGGTCCAGCTCCGCTCGTCGTTCTCTTTCCCGTTGAGCGCGACGCTCTCTGGCTTCTGCGTCGGCCAGGCATTCAGCTTCCGCCTCGTCCAATGCGCTCTCTTCAACTAACAGCCCCTGCCGCTCGTATCGCCCACGCGCTTTGCTGAATTTCAAAACTACCGCTGAAAGCACCGAATGCTTCCGCGCTCGTCTGGTTAAGGCCGCATCTCCGCTGGGAAGAAAAACCAACTCGTCCAGGTCGGCGCATGCCAGGCACAAAGCGCCTTTGTTCTCTTCCAGAGTAATCCACGCTTTCCGTCCTAACTCCTCGCCGCATTCATCACATTTGGAGTCGCGATGCGAAATAAAGACCTTGAGGTCTTCCGACTTCTTTCTCGCTCCTGACTCAACCGCCTGGGTCTGGGGCGTTCGCTTTCCCTGACGCGCTTCGGCCAGAGCCTCCATACCTTCGCTGAGTTCGGCAAACTGGTTCCGTTTAAGGTCTTGCGTTTTGGTCTTGACGGATCTCTTCATCGTTTTAGCTGGATTATGCTGAATCCTCTACTATATGCACGCTTCGTATAGCTTAGTCGGCATGGGTCACTTGATGACATTGAGGAGATTCAGGGGCACGTCGCCGCCGAAGCGAATCATGCGACGCCAACCAGCGACAACGCTGGACTAACTGTTCGAGAAGTTTCAGAAATTCCTTGATCGGTACGATGATCACACATGAATTCCATCGACGAGCCATTCCAGCCGGGAACTAGCCAGCGAGCCGGCCCGGCCCTCGGAAGCGGAATTTTCGTTCCGGTGAATATTTCATCGCGGGTCAACTCGAAAGGAAATGTCCGAGATAAATCGCTCGCTGATAATCCTGAGGCCCAAGCAGCCGTTTCTTGACTGGGCGCGCTCGCTCGACGATGAAAGCAAAGACCTCACGCTTGAGAGTCTGAATGAGGATTCAACCGCTTATTTGATACCGGAGATCTGGCGGGACTCGGATCAGCAAGAGTTCGCGACAATGCTGAGGTTGCTCATTGAGCAAGATCGACGAACCTACCCTCATTAATACCCTCACTAACAGGTAATACCCTTATTCTTTGAGGTAGCGCCAACGCGCGCCGGGCCCTTTCCCGCTGCATGAGACCTCCCCAGTCTCTTTCAGGCGAACAAGCAAAGACCTAATCCAATCTCGGCCCACCCCTGGGCAAGCTCGCTCAATATCGGCCAAACGAAACTCACCGGTTTGCTGGCGAATCGCGGCGTGAACCATCTCGGTCTTTGCGCCTTTCGGTGATGCGATCCGACCGACGCGTTCTTCGAACTCCTTGTATCCGCTCTTCAGTATGTAAAGCAAATAGTTAATGAAGGGCCACGGATCATGCTTACCCTCATGCCAGCTTTGGGAGCTTTCTTCGAGTGTTTCGTAGTAGCGATCTTTGTTCTCTTCGATCAAACGCTCAAGGCTGATGTAACGGCCAACTTCAAAGCCGAGCTGATAACACATCAACAGCAGCAATCGGGACACACGTCCATTCCCGTCGCGAAACGGGTGAATGCATAAAAAATCAAGATTCAAGGCTGTCATCGCGACCAGTGGATGGACCCGTTTCTCGTCAAGAGTTTCGCCCCAAGCTTTCACGAGTTCGCGCATGAACGCCGCCGTTTGTTTCGCAGGAACCGTCTTGAAGCGAATGCGCGACCGCCCGTCGGGAGATTTCTCTATGATGTCACTGTCCTTCGTCTTGTATTTACCTGCATCGCCAATTTTTGCGCGGCTGATGAAATGTAGTTGCTTGATTGTCTTTTCGGAAATCGAGAGCCTGGAGTGTTGTTCGTGAATGAGCTTGAGCGCATCACGATAGCCGCGCACTTCCTCTTCGTCTCGATCTCGCAGGAAAGACTTGCCGAGAACGACAGCCTTAACACGAGACTGATCGACGGTCACGCCCTCAATGCGATTTGATGAGATTGCGCTCTCGATCAACGCATGTTCGCGCAAGACCCTGAGTCGCTGCGGCGACTGCTTGGTGAAGAGTTCCTGCTTGCCGCGCGCTTCGGCAAGATCAGCGAGATACCAAGCAGTCGTCACAGGAATATTCCGCTGCGCCGCCAATTTTTGGAGTGTTGTCATCTGAGATCTGAGATCAACGAAGGCGATTCACATCCATTAATGTTACAGGATGAACTCGTTTTGGATTTCAGTGGCAGCGGCACCTGCTGCCTTTAGGCCATCACCATTTCCTCGTCGTCTAGCACTTCAATCTTCTTCTCAAACGGGAGCGCGGCCAAAGCGCGACGATGCGCTTCCTTCGCTTTGATTAATTTGTTGATGTCCGGATAGCTCTTCAACCAGCTCCGCCGCCCTAGTTGAGTTGGTCGGCTTCCTGTGGGACTGCGTCTGGCACCGCTTTGAGGTAATGGTCGAAATCTTCGCGGCGCCCGGAGGCCGCTTCGCGCCGCAGATAGTCAATCGTCATCATGACGGCCAGCTTTTCGCCGGCGGCACCGGCCAGAAACTGGCTCACTGAATAGCCTTCTCTGGCAGCGAGTTCCTCGATGCTCTGCTTCAGCGAATCCGGTAGTTCGATGGTCAGTGTGCTCATGATCTGCTCCGAATCAAGTTCAGGAAATCACGTGGAGTAATGGCGGTTACGCCAAGTTCTTCCGAGCCGTGAAAGTCCTTCACGTTATGGGTAACAATATAGCGACAACCTGCGGCAAGCGCCAATTCCAAGATCATGTCGTCATCAGCATCGGCAAGAAACCGCCGCCACAGGAAATGGATCTCTTGTAAAAACGACTTTTACTGTCATTGACCTGCTAGTCCCATCGAACAGATTATCTGCGGCTCCCCGTTTCTGCTCTTCCTCATAGTTCCGATTTGATGTTAACGCGAATCATGCTTACAAAACCTCAATGAACTCTGCAATCACCTGCACCTGTCCCTCTTGTACGTCAGTAAGTTCAATAGCCTCGAACTCAGGATTGAACGGCTTTAGTGCAATCTTAGTGTGATGCCAGGAACCTTCGCTCTGAACCTTCTCGCTCTCATAGCGTTTGACTGTGAAGCGCTCTCCAGTTTCTGGGTCGACCGCATCGCGTAACTGCACGAGCACCGTTTTGCCCTGACGCGAACCCTCGACTGGTGATGCGAACAAACAATAGGAACCGTCAGGAATCATTGGCTCCATCGATCGCCCGGTAATCTGCGCAACGAACATACCAGGTCGCAGCCGGTGTTTGCTTCTAACCTCAACCCACTCCCAGTTTTCGTCCTCAACGTGTTGCGGATCACCGAATGTTCCGGCTGCCATTTTGAGTGGTACGAGAGGCACACAGGT
>JBGTLE010000038.1:0-5330 GCA_041744295.1 Pyrinomonadaceae bacterium
CGCGCTGGAACCAGCAGTCTGTCAGTTCAGGAGAATTGGCGAAGGTGTATGGCTTCACTGACGTGGACGGCACGAGTCCCGACGTTTGGCAGCACATGGAAGAGAGTGAGTAAACAAGCTTGATGTCCGACATGCTTTAGCTTGTCGTTACGTTGCGACAAACTGAAGTTTGTCGGACATTCCAACCGATGCGACCCCACTTAGCCAAATCGGGTATAACTCGATCCTGATGCCCTTAACCACCAGTATGAAGCGACCATCAAGAATAATAACGTTCTCGCTCGTTGTTGCGTTCTGCTCGGTTTGCACCGGACAGTCAAGTCGCGTACCTGCACGACCGGAACGACACAACGCCACGTTCAAAGATCGTCAGACTGCGGCGAGGATCGATCGCTATGTGCAATCTGAAATGCGCAAATACAAGATCCCCGGCGTTTCGCTGGCTGTGCTCCGCGACGGCAACATCTCGATTCTCAAGAGCTATGGAATGGCTAATGTCGAACTGGCGGTGCCAGTGAAGCCGGAAACTATTTTTCAATCTGGTTCGATCGGTAAGCAGTTCACAGCCGCTGCCGTAATGACTCTGGCCCAGGACGGAAGGCTTTCTCTTGATGACAAGATCAGTAAATACCTGCCCGACACGCCCGACACATGGAGAGATATCACAATCCGAAACCTGCTCAATCACACTTCCGGCCTGGGCGACTATCCTGACGAAATAAGTCTGAAACGTGACTACACGGAAGATGAATACCTGACCATTTTCAAGAAGGTCCCGCTCAATTTTGCTCCCGGCACCAGGTGGGATTACAGCAATGTTGGTTATGTGACGTTGGGGATATTGATCAGACGAGTCACTGGAAAGTTCTACGGAGATTTCTTACGGGAAAAGGTCTTTGGACCGCTTGGGATGTCGGCGACCCGTGTGATTTCCGAAGCCGATATCGTGCCGAATCGCGCGGCAGGGTACCGGCTCGTGAATGGGGAACTTAAGAACCAGGAATGGGTGTCGCCCTCAACTAACTCCACCGCGGATGGGGCGTTATATTTGTCGATCCTTGATTTGGCGAAATGGGATGCTGTCCTAACCAGAGATGCGGCGGCGGTTGCGAAGGGTCAGCGCGGAAAGTTGTTCACCCAATCGAGTCTTGAACAGATGTGGAAGCCGCTTAGGTTGCGCGATGGAAAAGTTAAAGGATACGGCTTTGGCTGGTTCAATGACACGATTCATAACCGGCGTTTGATATCTCATGGCGGCGCTTGGCAGGGGTTCAAGTCGTTCATCATTCGCTTTCCCGATGAGAAGCTATCGATCATTTTTCTCGCCAACTCGTGGAACACGAATGAGTTAACACTCGCACGTGGGTTGATTTCAATCTTCCATCCTGAGTTCGCACTCGATCAGGCTACTCATTCGCAGAATGCACGTGTCACTGACTCTGTTGTAGACCACGAGCCAAAAGTGACGGCACTGTTTCGTAGGGTGATGATGCAGTTGGCAAACGACAAGGTTGAAAAAGATCTCTTTACGCCAGAGCTTCAGTCACTACTATTTCCTACGCAGGCGAGGAAGCTCGGCGAAACACTAAATTCTCTGAGTCTTGCCGCCGCGGTCATCGAGCTCAGCGAGCTCGTCGAACGGCGTAACGAAGAAGACCTGCGAGTGTACAAGTATGTGCTGACCGATATCGGGCAAACACTGGTTTGTACAATCAAGCTAACCCGCGATGACGCGATCGCTGAACTAGAGTTGGTCCGTAAGTAACGTCGCGCGCGCTGGAACCAGTAGTGAGTGAATTCCACGACGAAGATCTCTGGCTTCACCGAGACGGCATAATCTCACAGCGCTCGTTCGTCATATCCTCAGCGCTCACCTCACACGCCATACAACCATACCGCTCACCCGCGTCACTCACTAGCGGATGAACACTAGCGTCTCCAATCACGAAGCCGATCAGGTTTTAGTCGGCAGATTCATGCGAACGCAGGACGAAGCGACGTTCAGAGCGCTCTACCGGCGTCACACACCTGCTTTGTATCCATTAGCTCTGCGTTTAGTCGGCGGCTCGGAATCCGAAGCGGAGGACGCAATTCAGGAAACCTGGATGCGTGCCTGTAAGACCCTGGCGGTATTCGAATGGAAATCAACTTTGCGAACCTGGTTGTCGGGCATTCTCATCAATCGGGTTCGTGAGATGCACCGCGATGTTCGACGTCGAAACGAACAGGAGCTGCTTGATGAATGTCTGAATCCAACCAACACCCGCCCTGGTGAGCAAATTGATCTGGAGCGCGCGATCGCTCGGTTATCCGCGGGATACCGGCATGTGCTCGTCCTGCATGACATCGAAGGTTACACGCACGAAGAGATCGGTGCGCAATTAGAAATAAGCATCGGCACTTCAAAGAGCCAGCTCTTCCACGCGCGCAAGGCTCTGCGAAGCTTGTTTCAAGTGAGGTCACAATGAATCAGGATTTTGAAGATGAATTGAAGCCGGAAGAACGCGAAGCTCTCGCGGCGTTGCCTAGAGAGAAAGTGCCGCCGTCTGTTCTGGAGGAACGCGTTGTCCACTCACTAAGACAATCTGGATTGCTGAGTCCTCCTCGAAAGTTGCGAAGATTCAGTGCGTCTCAAGTCGGCATGGCCGTCGCCGCATCGTTGTTGTTTTTCATTTCGGGTGCAGCGGCAATGAAGTGGTTCTCCACCTCGTCGCAGAAGAGTAACTCCCCAGAGTTCATGTTGGTCCTGCGAAGAAATCCAGAAAGAGGAAAGCACGGCTCTGCTGAAGAGGAACTTCGCATAGTTAAGGAATACGGAAACTGGGCGCGCCGGCTGACACAGGAAGGTGTGCTCGCTGACGGAGAAAAGCTAAAGGATCAGGTGCGCATCCTGAGCAATGTCGATGGACGGCCCGTGGCTTCAGAGCCTGCCGTGGATCTGAGTCGCGCGAACATCGCCGGATATTTCTTAATCAAGGCCCAAAACTATGAGCAGGCAATCAAAGTCGCAGAGAGTTGTCCGCATTTGAAGTATGGCGGAACGATCGAAGTCAGGGAGATTGATCGGTTTTGAGTGCTTTCTGGAGATCTCACAGTAAGGAACGGTGGCTTACCCCCGCTGACTTAGCATAGGAGACCCACAATGAAGTTCATCGGCCTTACAATTATCCTGCTGCTGATCATCTCAAGCAGCCATCTCAAGAACTCTGACGCTCAAGTCACACAGCTTGATCAGGAATCCTTGATTCGCACGCATGGCGTGAAGATCAATGTCGACGACATGAAGAAAGCCCTGGCCTTCTACCGCGATAAGCTTGCGTTTGAAGTCGAAGCGGGGAGCGATCCAAATTACGTGGTCTTGAAATCTGCTGACGGGGCAAAGCTCTTTCTGAACCGCGTAGAAAAGCTGAGGACAGTCAAACCGTTAGATACGAAGCTGTCTTTCACACTTCAAGTCAACGATCTGGACCAGGCAATAGCGAGGTTGAAAGCTCTCGGCGTTGAGTTTGGTGAAAAGGAAAGGCGCAAGGAGGCAGTCGGCAATGCCATTTTCATCAAAGATCCGTTCGGGAGACTAATTTCCTTAATGCATCTAACCCTGGTGAAGACCGAGCCATTTAAGGAGCCCAAGCTTTATAACTTCGGCTTCCTCGTGCCGGACATGCAAATCGGAAGAGACTTCTACAGCAATAAGCTCGGCTTCGTTGTTCGCACCGAAAAGTATTTGCCGCTGGACTTGCCGTTGAACCATCAGAACAAGTCATTCGCGTTCATGCTCCACTACCGGCCGGGAGTTATGCCAATCAAGAATGATCAGCCAGGTCTCGCGGCATTCAACACTCTCGTTCTGGAGACGAGCAACATCGCCACCGCGGCGAAAGACTTCAAAAAGAAGGGCGTCAAGATCTTGAACGGTGGGTCGCGAAAGACCGCGCGTGGAAACCACCTTCTGATTGAAGACCCATTCGGAAACGTCTCGGAGATCATAGAGGTAGCGAAGTGAGACAGGGATTGCGAAAAAAGTTTCGCTGCGTTCAGCCCAAGGAGTGCTTCGGGATCCAGCGGAGGAGTGCTTCTGGCTCCAGCAAGCAGTGCTTCTGGCTCCAGCGGAGCCGAATGTTTATAGAAACGGTGAGTGAGGATGACCCGCGCTCCAGCGGAGCGCAATGCGTCCGGCGATGATAACCTGGTGGACCCGACGCTACCGCGTGACGGTACTGACAGCGAGCTTGAGGACCTCACTATTTGTGATATCCCTAGCGCGCGGTAACACTTGAAAAAACTGAGTACACCGCCCAAACTTATGACATGACCAACAAGGAGATAGTTCAAGACTGCTGCGACGCGTTCCAGACGACGCCTCACTACAGGACTTCGCGCGCGAGCTCGAATTTATCGCTGCTGTGCGAGAAGGTTTAGCTGATCTCGATAAGGGTGAAAGCATTCCGATTGAAGACGTCGAGCCAGAACTTCCCTCATGGACTATCAAGTAGTTTTATCAGCTTCTTCACGCCAAGCCTGAGATCCCGTGGTGACAATGACTGATACTGAATCAACCAAGCTTCCTTCTCTGGTCCGATCGCTCGTAATAGGTGGACTGGGGTTTGGACTCGTCAGTCTCGGCGTGTTCGCAACTGTCGCTTTCGCGGAAAGGTGGATGTACAGGCAACTCGGATTGGCTGGCGCCTACCTTGTCTGGACTGCTCTTTTCATACTCCTTGGCGGCGGTGCGCTTGGGTGGCTTGTGGTCGGCCGCTGGCGGTTGCCGAAGTTCTACCTTGTCTTCGGGCTGGCGTTTTTTGCTTACGCGGTTGGTTGGTCCGGAGCTTACTTCGCACTTCCGAACACCGCGGGTGAGTGGTTCGGTTCGTTAGCCGGATCTCTCCTGATGGGCTCGGTGTTGGCAGTCGGCTTCGGAGTGGCCCGCTCGGCTTTGACTCTTTCTGGGGTGCTGTTCTTAGCAAATTCCGTCGGGTACTTCCTGGGCTCTGGTCTTAACAATTCCGTTGGCGGGGGCGCGGGAATGTTGTTGTGGGGAACCGCATATGGAGTGTTTCTGGGAGCGGGACTTGGTGCAGTACTTCAGCTTGCGCAGGCGCGACGAATGGCTGTCGGTAGGGAACGATGATTAGCGAACGCTTGCAGCGCTGACAAACGCACCAACGACGACGAGTGTTCCGTTGAAGGCTGCGGTGCCGCAGAGAGCATCGATGCTTTGATTGTCCGTTACATCGTTGATGCTCGCGCCGGCGTGTTGTTGGGCCACCTCTAATTCGTTTCCCAGTCGATCATGTCCCCAGCCGTGCGGGATGCTGACCACGCCGGGCATC
>JBGTLE010000039.1:0-3183 GCA_041744295.1 Pyrinomonadaceae bacterium
CGAACAGGTTGCGAAACCGAAGAGCGCTCGACCTGTTACTGGAAAATGCACGCATTACCGATGCAGAGTGGAAGGAAAAAGAGGAACCAGACGAGAGCGAGCAGGCGGCAGAATAGCGATCGTTTTTCTTCTGGTTTCTGCTTTCTGAATTCTGTGTTCTGGTTGTTTGGTTAAGAGGATTCTATATGGCTCTGGTCCCAATGGTTGTCGAACAAACGTCGCGCGGCGAACGTGCATTTGACATCTTCTCGCGGTTACTCAAAGACAACATCATTTTTCTTGGCACACCGATCGATGATCAGATCGCGAATCTGATCGTGGCGCAACTGCTTTTTCTGGAAGCAGAGGATCCAGAAAAGGACATCAATCTTTATATCAATTCGCCCGGTGGTTCGATCACGGCGGGCATGGCTGTCTACGACACCATGCAGTTCATTCGTCCGGATGTGACCACTATCTGCGTCGGCCAATGCGCTTCGATGGGAGCGTTGCTTTTGGCCGCCGGCGCAAAAGGCAAGCGCTTTGCTCTCCCCAACTCCCGCATTCTCATTCATCAGCCGTCGGGCGGATCGCAGGGACAAGCAACTGACATTCGCATCCAAGCCGAGGAAATTCTGCGCATGCGCGAGCTCACCTCTCAAATCCTGGCCAAACATACAGGCCAAACCTACGAAACAGTTGAACGCGACGTCGAACGCGACAAAATAATGTCTGCTGCGGGCGCGAAGGATTATGGTTTAATAGACGAGGTTATCGCGCACCGCGAGTAACGCGCGATCTGGAGAAGCCCGATGATTGCCAAGATGAAAGCTCGGGGATTCTGCTGCTCGTTTTGCGGACGCGCTAAAGGCGAAGTCGCAAATATCATGGCGGGCACGCCCCAACGAACGCGAGGCGTTCCGCAACAGATGGTGGGCAAAAGTGCTTTTATCTGTAACGAGTGCGTGCGCCACTATCATCAAATGGTCACCACTCCCGAGATAAGCACGCCGGTCTCTTTGCCCAAGTAAGTTCAACAGATCAAAATTAAGGAGCTCCCCTCGGACGCATGGTAAGACGAACTGATGACACATTGCGCTGCTCCTTCTGCGGCAAATCGCAGAATGAAGTTAAGAAACTCATTGCCGGCCCCACGGTCTACATCTGCAATGAGTGTATCGACATTTGTAATGAGATCATCACCGACGATCAGCAAGCCGAGTCAGTAGCTACCCGTCCGCCGCTTCCCAAACCGGGCGAGATCAAAAACTTCCTCGACGAGTATGTGATTGGTCAGGACGAAACTAAGAAGCGTCTTGCGGTGGCGGTATATCAGCACTACAAACGAATCGAGATGGGCCGGCGACGGGCAGACGTCGAGATCCAAAAAGCCAACATTCTTTTGATCGGACCGACCGGCACCGGTAAGACTTTGCTGGCGCAAACGCTGGCGCGGATGCTGAGCGTTCCCTTCACTATCGTAGATGCCACCACGCTTACCGAAGCGGGTTACGTTGGTGAGGATGTTGAGAACATAATTCTCAAGCTGTTGCAGGCGGCCAATGGTGACGTCGAACGCGCCCAGCAAGGCATCATCTACATCGACGAAGTCGATAAGATCTGTCGCAAGGACGAAAACCCTTCAATTACCAGAGACGTGTCGGGTGAAGGCGTGCAGCAGGCATTGCTGAAGATCCTGGAAGGTACGGTGGCGAATGTTCCTCCGCAAGGTGGTCGCAAACACCCCCATCAGGAATTCTTCCCCGTTGACACGACGAACATTTTGTTTATTTGTGGTGGCGCCTTCGTTGGGCTTGAGAAAGTCATCGAACGTCGTCTGCGTAACAAGTCTCTTGGCTTCCATGCACAGGTGAAGTCGGGCGTGCATCGTCATGCGGAAGCCCTGGCCGCAGTCCAGCCTGAGGATCTCATTCGGTTTGGTTTGATTCCCGAATTTGTTGGCCGCTTGCCGGTCGCCGGCGTACTACACGAACTTGACGAAGGCGCACTGATTAAAATTCTGACCGAGCCTAAAAACGCGCTCGTTAAGCAATATCAGAAGAAGTTTGACTTTGATAACGTTAAGTTGAAATTCACCGACGATGCCCTCAAGTCCGTCGCTCGCCAGGCGGTGGAACGCAAGGTCGGGGCGCGAGGCCTGATGATGATCCTCGAGGAGTTGCTGCTTGACGCGATGTACACTCTTCCTTCCCAAAAACGCATCAAAGAGTTTGTGATTACCAGCGAAATGGTCGAACGCCGCCGCGCAATTCCCGGGGAGGGGCTATCCGGCGTAGACGGCGCCGCTGCCTAATTGCCTCTTGGGATGGTCCCCTTCCCAAACCCGAAGTGACACTCCCCTCGGAAATGAACTACAATCAGCCAGCTTTTGAATGGGGCGAGACGGCATTTTGAGCGGCTCGCCCTTCTTGCAACAAGGCAATAGACAGTTTTCTTGAAACCCATGGAAGAATATTCAGATCGTGCTCCCGCCGACGTCGTTTGGTACCCGATGGTCCCGATTCGCGACGTGGTCATATTCCCTTTTACCAAAGTAGCTTTCAAGATTGGACGTCCCGGTTCCGTGCGCGCCCTCGAACAGGCGCTCGCTTCGGATCGCACCATATTCTTAGCAACTCAACACGACGCAACCGTTGACGAGCCGGCCGCAGATCAAATCTACGGAGTCGGAACGCTCGGCCGGATCCTCCAATCTCAAAAACAGGAGAACGGCCAGATCAAAGTCGTCGTGGAAGGTCGCGAACGTGCCACCACCGTCCGAGTGGAAAACACTGATGGCGCGTTCATGGCGCTTGTGAAACGCGCGCCAGTCGTCAACGAGGAAGGCACACGCCTCGATGCCCTCATTCAAAAAGTAGGTCAATTGATCGAGCAGCATCTGCGGCTGGCGCCGGATACGCAGACCGACGCCTTGCAGACCGCAATGCGAAACCAGGATCCGTCACATCTCGCCGATGCGCTCGCCTCGCAGTTGCGGACATCGGTTGAAGACAAGCAGGGATTATTGGAGCTGTTTTCCACCCAGGCTCGGCTGCAGCGCTTAATCGAATTGCTGGAACTCGAAATCGAAAAGCGGCAGCTGGATCGCACGATTCAAACCCGAGTGAAGCGCCAGATGGAGAAAGCTCAAAAAGAGTACTACCTCAACGAGCAGATCAAGGCGATTCACAAAGAGTTGGGACG
>JBGTLE010000040.1:0-3878 GCA_041744295.1 Pyrinomonadaceae bacterium
GGCAGCGACGATCTATGCAGGTAAGTGGGCAGCGGTGGATGAAGAACTTTGTCGCCGTGGACGGCTTATTCGCATCGCAAGCCAGAAGGATTTGGATGAGCTACCGTTGGTCAAGAAGAAAGCAGCCGAGCCAACGAATGCCATCAATGTTCGCAAGGAAGTGACAGCTTTCATTCTGGACGGACTATTCATTTCCAGCGCTTGAGGTTCTCCCACTGCTCAATCCCGGATTTATTGGTGTAAGCTCGCGGCTGTAGTTTCAGTTGAGATGAAAGCAGAACGAATACGAAATCTTACCGACGCCAGGGCCGTTCGCGTAGGCGCACGAGCACCTCGCTGGATCATGCCCACCGTGAAATCTGCGCTGGTGCTCGCAGATGCGGCCATCGCGGCCAGTTCGTTCATTGCTGCTTACTATGTTTGGCACGGTGGCCCATTGATAAGGGTGGCTGCCGCCGGTGGTTGGTCCTGGAGTGAGAAGTTTGCTCCGTATGGCGTACTACTGCTTTTCGTCGTTCTTATTCGGCTGCTTACTTTCCGCTACTACGATCTCTATCGCCTACGCGGTGAGTTCTCGTTCGTCGAAGACGGAATCAAAGTATTCAAAGCCACCGCTATTGGATCGTTGTTGCTGGTTGCGGCAGCGTTCTTATACCGCGGTGGTTTTCAGTATCGCGCGTTCTCTTACGCGCGCGCTGTCTTTCTGCTCGACTTCATCATCGTCTTTGGCGCCACCGAACTGCTGCGATTGCTCCTGCGGAATGGGCAAAGCCTGGTGAGACAACGTGGCATCAATTTGATTCCTACCCTGGTAGTCGGACGCGGAGCCGAGGCTTCGCTTTGCATCAACGAAATGCGTGCGCGGCCGGCGCTCGGCTATCGAGTGATTGGTTTAGTCGAGAGTGGTCCGATACCGAAACACGCGGCGGAAACTTATGAAGGCGTTCCCGTAATCGGCGATTTGAGGGGATTGCCGGAGGCAATCATGGCGTCAGGTGCGAATGAAGTAATCATCGCCGACCCGGATGTTAGTGGTGACGTCCTCTTTGACGTGATGATGCGTTGCGGACGCAGGCGCGGCGTCGAATTTCGCATCGCACCCAATCTGTTCAACTGCCTGCCGAGAAAAACCGAGATCGATCAGATTGGCGCTTTGCCGATGATCCGCCTGTTTCGCGAACCTCTCTCCAGCTCTGCTCGCATAATCAAGCGCACTTCGGATCTGGTCATTGCCTCGGTTGCCTTGCTGCTGTTCGCGCCGTTCTGGTTGCTGATTGCGATACTGATCAAGCTTGATTCCAACGGTTCGATTTTTTACACGCAGGAACGGGTCGGAATGGATGGACGACTATTCCTCGTCTACAAGTTTCGCACGATGCGCATCGGCGCCGATGCCGAGATCCACAAAGAGTATCAACGAAAGTTCATCGCGGGTCGCGCGGAAGCAAACGTCGGCGATCCGGATCATCCGACTTATAAACTGCAGAATG
Organism: Pyrinomonadaceae bacterium; assembly: GCA_041744295.1. Taxonomy (GTDB): domain Bacteria; phylum Acidobacteriota; class Blastocatellia; order Pyrinomonadales; family Pyrinomonadaceae; genus PSRF01. Next base: position 1,491 of record JBGTLE010000040.1, read on the forward strand.
ATCCGCGAGTCACCCGTGTCGGTCGCGTGCTGCGAAGATTAAGTTTGGACGAAGTGCCGCAACTATTTAATGTGTTACGCGGCGAGATGAGCGTAGTTGGCCCACGGCCACCGATTCCTTATGAGGTTGAATCCTATGAGTTGTGGCACCGAAAGCGGCTCGATATGAAACCTGGCTTGACGGGACTCTGGCAGGTGTCAGGAAGAAATCGTTTGCCGTTTGAAGAGATGGTCAAACTCGACCTGTTTTATATTGAGAATTGGTCGGTGCTTTTCGACCTAAAGATAATCTTAAGGACAATCCTGGTGATGCTTCGCGGGGATGGGTATTAAGAAAGACCCGCAAAACGCTTGTGGTCCATAGGTCTGGAGGTTTTCATTAATCAGTGTACGTTAATTGCGCAGAACCACTCTTGTTCATGCTGGACGTAAATTCAATGCGTCCTATCAAGTCGCGGAAGCCTCATCAACACCTTGCAACTTAGACTATTCACCCGAGTTCTGCCAGCACCACACCTAACAGCAACAATTTCTTAATCCCCTTATACAGCGGCGCGATTTCGCAGTTCTCCGTTAACGCGTGCGCGTCATTGCACGGCCCGGCGCCGGTTGAAATCGCAGGAATGCCTTGCAGCAAAACCGGGCTCGCATTGTTCGAACCCGTGGGAGTGATCGGCGGATCGAAACCCAACGTGCGATGCACCGCTTCCGCCGTCTTCACCAACTTTGAATCACGATGTCCCGGAATCATCGCGGCCGGAGAAGTCGAGATCACTTCCGTCTTTAACCTCACATTCGCCCGCTTTGCCTCTTCCTGCAGAATGGCGTCGATCTCTTTCTCGAGCTGAGCAATCACTTCGTTCCTGGTCGAGCGCAGATCCACTGTGAACCAGGCATCTGACGCCTTCGCGTTCACCACTTCTGAGCCACCCAGCATTCCGATATTTAGGTTCGAAGGCGCAGTGCCTGGGACAGTTAGCCCATAGATTCGTGTAATTGCGCGCGCGAGCGGCAGCGTTGCCGAATGAGGGGGAGTGCGCGAACGTGTGTGCCCGCCGGGGCCAATGAAGTGATGGCGATACCAATTGATGCCGATGCCGGCGTAAGTAAATCCCTCGTAGCCTCCATCCAGCGCAATGTAGTAATTGATCTTGCCTTTGTGGTCCTCGATGAATTGTTTCACTCCCGCAAAGTTTGTTTCTTCTTCTACGGTGAAAACAAAAACAAGGTCGCCTTTCGTTTTGATATTAGTCGCATCGAGGGCGCGTATCATTGCCAGCATCGCTGCTATATTGCGAGTGTCGTCACCAACGCCAGGCGCGTAGACCCGGCCCTCACGAACTGTTGCTTTGATCTTCAGCCCTGGCTGAAAGACGGTATCGAGATGAGCATCAAAAACCGTCAATGGCCCACCACCCGTTCCTTTGCGAACTGCGATCAAGTTGCCTGCCGCGTCGTAACGAACTTCGTCAAGCTTGTATTTCTTCAGCAATTTTTCGATATGGGCCGCACGCTCCCTTTCATGACCGGACGGCGCGTTGATCTCTGTGATCTCAATCCACTCGCGGAGAATGTGATCGCGGTTCCTATCGATGTAATCGTTGGCCGAGATGAGTTTGGGGTTAGCCTGAATTGCTTTGACCTGCTCTGTGATCTGCTCGAGCGTTTGAGCCGCTGCCGGGTTGCAGGCAGAGAGGACGACCAGCGAGAAAAGAGTTCCTGCAATTCTGTTCATTAGTGACCTTTAAGTGGAGTTTCTTGAACGGCCTCCGCATTCTAAATGTTGGCGATCAGTAAATGAAAGGCCGGGCGGATGCATGAGGTTGATTGGAGTGATTTAAGCTTAAGTCAGCCTCAAGTTCGAAGATTAGGCGTTAGCTGGGCAGTCTCGCTGTCAGGAAGGCGGACCCTGTCCCCGCTAACGTTTTAAACCCTCGACTAACGGTGACGGGAAAACTGCCGGACATGGCTTTGCTTTCGATGCGTCATCGCAGTCTGCAAACCAAGCGGAGACAGGATCCCCCTTCCTGACCGCGAGACTGCCCATCCGTACGTGGGCACCAAAGTAAGAAGGGCAAAGCCCATCTCCGGCTTTGCCCTTCTCGTTTAATAACTAACTGTTAGCTAGTCTGTGATCAGGATGCCATCGCCCATCACCACTCCGTCACCCATCACAACGCCGTCGCCGAGGATGATGCCGTCGGTGATCAGGATGCCATCGCCCATGACAACCCCGTCGCTGAGCATGATGCCATCGCCCATCACCACGCCGTCGCCCATCACCACGCCATCGCTGAGCATGATGCCGTTGCTGAGTACGAAGCTGTCACCCATCACCACTCCGTCGCCCATCACCACACCATCACCCATCACCACTCCGTCACTCAAC
>JBGTLE010000041.1:0-6140 GCA_041744295.1 Pyrinomonadaceae bacterium
GAACTCCAGAACGATCAGCCACAAACCGCGAGTTATGAGGAAGCGTGAGATCTCGCCTTTGCTTTTTCCGCGCGCGTTCTGAAGATAGATTCCCGTGCCCGCGAGAAAGACAAAGACAGGCGCGCAAAAGTGAGTTATCCAGCGCGTGAAAAACAGAATGATGTTCGTGCGCGAAAGGTCCGTGGGATCTCGCCCCGCGAGGACATCGACATGCACAAAGTCACGTGTGTGGTCGAGCATCATCACCACCATGACGATCCCGCGTAAGAGATCGATGGAGTCAATCCGTTTTCGCAAGGGCTTTACCGGGTTTGGCGGTGCGTCCGCTGAAGGCAGAAGAACGGGTATCGGAGTTGGCGAGTCGGATGAAAGATTGGTTGCCATGGGCCAGAACCTCGGCGAAAGAATTGCGGGATTCTGACGGTTAACAAGGATTGAGGCAAGCGAAACCTGCCGCTTAAGCTGATTCCATTTTCTTGGAAGGTCGCGCGGCTCGAAAGGACGTGGAAGGTGAGGAAAAACAGCTCCGATAATCGATGCGCCCAAACAGTAACGATCCTTCTTCACCAACCGATTGACGAGCCGTCATTAATCGCCCACACGCTTGGTTTTTCACACTCGCTCATCCGCCTCTACCACGCGACTGCCTCGCCACAGCAGGATCGCAGCCAGCAAACAAGCGAGCGGACAGATGAGCAGCGAGTATCGCATCAGCAGCGGTGAGTCTTTAGCTCCCAGCCAATCGTTCATTTGGCCGATTATCAATGAACCTATCCCAAACGCGGCGATCACGATGAAGAAGTAAACTCCTATTCCCAGACCTCGCAACTGCGGCCCCGCAATGTCATGAACGTCGGCGGCCGCTGGCCCAAGCCAAACCAGTGACAAACCCAGCAGGACAAAATTTGCGATCAGCAAAGTTGCCGCATTCGGTGCATAGATGAACAGGAGCCAGAAAGGAACGGCCAACAGCGCCGCAACCGCGCCGAAGAGCATGCGCCCGCCACGACCAAAATGGCGAAACCGATCCGCCAAATACCCTCCGAGAATCGTTCCCGGCACTCCGGCGACGACCGTAAGAATTCCGGCAGCGATTCCGATGGTCGCGAGATCGAATTTGTAGACCCGACTGACAAATGTCACGCCCCAAAACGACAGATTGTTTGCCGCAAGTCCGAACAGCGCATAACCCAGATTGTGATACCGAAGTGCTTTGGACTTGAAGAGTATTTGCCAATCGCGGCTCGTGTATTTTACGGGCGAAGTTTCAGTGCGACCGCGCGGTTCCTCCTTGAGGAGATAGACGAATATCGCAACTATCAATCCCGGAAAGCCGAGCAGATAGAACGCCCAACGCCAACCATAGTGCTGCGCAATCCAACCGCCCAGAAAGAAAGCCGAACCCGCGCCGATTGCAATCCCGGATGAGTAGATCGCCTGGACGGTGGCGCGTTGACGTGGGGGAAAGTAATCGCTGAGCAACGACAACGCGGCTGGCCCCAGCGTGGCCTCACCCACGCCGACCATCACGCGGCAGAAAAACAGAGACCAAAAGCCATCGGCGAATCCGGTGAGACCAGAGAAGAGGCTCCAAACTGCCAGACCGGCAGCAATCATATTCTTCCTTACCGCCCGATCGGCAAGCCTGCCGAACGGTATTCCCAGCACGGTGAAGAAGATTACGAACGACATGCTGCCGAGCAGCGCTATCCTGAAATCAGTGAACTTCATCTCTGCCTGAATCGACGGAAACAGGATGTAGATCAAGTTACGATCAAGATAGTTCAGGACGTAGACGATCGTGAGCACGCCTAACGCATACCACGCATAACTGTTCGCGTTTATTTGCGGCTGTTTATTCAGCTCGTCCATTGGTTTCAGTGCGGTTGTCATTATTCAAGACTTTGTAGGAATGGGGAGCCTTTGGAGTTCGGTGCCTTGTCACCGCTTTTAGACGTGAAGTTTTCATCTCGAAGATTCGTCTCCGAAGAACCTGAGGTAAAAGCGGTGACAAGGCACCGCACTCCAAAGGCTCCGCACTGCATGACTATCAGACTCTGCCTCACTCGCTCTGACTCTTCACTCAACTTTATTCAGGACGGCAGCAACCTAAACGAGCACGGTGGCTTCGCCTTTGATTACGATTTCGTCTCGCTGGTTAACGCACACGGTCTCGAGTTTCACGATCGGTTTATCGACACGAACGTCCGTCACTGTCACGCGAGCAGTAATCGTGTCATCCGGGAAAACTGGCGCCACGAATTTCAGGGTCTGGCCCAGATAGACGCTTCCCTGCCCCGGCAATTTGTTGGCAATCACTGACGAGATCAGCGATCCCGTCAGCATGCCGTGCGCGATGCGACGACCAAAACTACTCTGGCTGGCAATCTCGTCATCAAGATGAAGCGGGTTGTGATCGCCAGATACGTCGGCAAATGCGCGGATGTCCGCATCGCTAATCGTTTTCGAAATTGAAGCAGTGTCGCCGATCTTTAAGTTCATCAAGTGCCTCAGAGGTCCAGTAACGCCAGCTTTCGCGCAATTGGTAATGAAGTCAGTACCACCTCGCGGTAGCGGGTGGAGGATCGCCAATCATTCAACACCGACCTCATGATGCGATGGTTGAGTTGTTTGCCATCCCCGACCCGCTACCGCGTAGCATTCACAGCCAGTGCTCACACTCCATCTCTGCGAAGAGACAGCTCAGACAAGAGTGTCTGTCCTACTAAACGCCAGCCAGGAACTTCAGCAGCGCTGCGTTGAATTCAGGCGCCTTCTCAACATTCGGCACATGCCCGCACTGATCGAATATGAGCAAAGTAGCATTGTGAATATCGCGCTTGAAGCGCTCACCATCCGCCACCGGCGTAAGACCATCTTCGCGGCCCCAAACAATCAACGTCGGGTGTTTGATAGTCTTTACCCGCTCGTCAAGAAAGCCTTCGCGGCGGACTATTGACTCAATCACGCTGTTGATTGTGTAGCCGTCGCCCGCAGTGAGTCTTTGCGTCAACAATTGCTCTATTACGGCATCACTAGAAAAGAGCTTGTTGTAAAACACTCGGGCAGCGAGTTCCTTCATTCCCTCTCTGGTGGATGGATTCAGACTGTAAAGAATTCGCAAGTCGAAGTCGGCTGGCGGCGCATAGCCAGCGGCATCGACGAGCACTAGTCGATCCACCTTCTCCGGAAACGCAATCGTGTAAGCAGCCGCGATCCAGCCGCCCATCGAGTTTCCCACCAGCGAAGCCTTATCGATCTGCAACTGCTTACAGAGTTGATCGAGAAAATCGACATAAGTCGCGACTCGGTAGTTGATCAGCGGCTTGTCGGATTTCCCAAAGCCAATCTGATCAGGAACTATCACCCGATACTTCGCCGCCAGCGGCGCGATGTTGAAAGCCCAGGCTTGTGAACTTCCGCCCAGACCGTGAAGCAGAATTACCGTTGGCCCGCTGCCTGCTTCCAGGTAACGAATCTTCACCCCGTAGACGATGGCTTCTTTTTCTACCGGCGCTGTTTGAGCTGCGGCTGGACTTTGGGCTGCCGCAAAACCGGCGTAGGACACCGCCAACAAAACAACTGCCAGAACTTTTCGAGTAACGAACGCCTTCATAGTGTGCTCTCCTCTGTGGTGTAGAGCTCGTCAATCACCGCGCGATAGTTAGCCGTCACCACGTCACGTTTGAGTTTTCCGGTGGGCGTGATCTCGTTCTTTTCGAGATCAAGATCACGTTCCAGCACCGCAAATTTCCTGATCGATTCGGTTGACGACACTCGCGCATTTGCTTTCGCGACTAACTCCTCAACCAGTTTGCGGATCGTTGGTGATTTTGAGAGCTCATCAGCGGACAGCACGCCGGCCCCATGAGCACGCGCGTGCTCTTCGGCCTCAACCCGATTGAGAGTAAGTAGCGCGACGAGATAACTCTTCCCTTCACCAAAAACCATCGCCTGCGAAATCAAGTGATGCTCTTTGAGCATGTTCTCGAGCAGTACCGGCGCGACCTTCTTACCCGTTGAAGTAACGATAAGTTCTTTCTTGCGACCGGTGATCGTGAGAAATCCATCTTGATCGAGTTCACCAAGATCGCCCGTCAACAGCCAGCCGTTACTGAAAACCTCGCTCGTGAGTTCGGGCGCCAGGTAGTAACCGCTGAACATCATTTCACTACGAACGAGAATCTCGCCATCCGAAGCGATTCTGACTTCGCAACCCGGCATCGGCGGGCCCACGGTACCGAACTTGTAATTCTCCGGACGGTTGAAGGCCACACAAACATTCTCGGTCAAGCCATAAGCTTGCAGGATTGGTAATCCTGCCGCGTCGAAGAACTCTGCAACTTCGTTAACCAACGGAGCGCCTCCGGATGTCGCAATTCTGATGCGCCCACCAAAATACTGCTTAATCCTGGCCAGCCCCGGCGCTTGCTCGTCGTAGGCTTTTCGCAAGGCTGGGGATAGCGGCAACCGAGATTGGCGCAAACGTGAAACCTCGCGGCCGATCGCGAGCGCGCTTTCAAACTCTGCGCGGTCTTCCGCCGGCAGGAGTTCAACGTCAGCGACTGCTCGCGTATGAATCTTTTCGAAAAAACGAGGCAGGCTCGCAAACACCGTCGGCTTTACTTCCAACATGTATTCGCCCAACCGGGTTAGATCGTCAACGAAGTACGCGGCGGCGCCGGCATATAGCCGGTTGTAAAGCCCGGAGATTCGTTCCGCCACATGACAAAACGGTAGATATGAGAAGGAAACATCATCGGCATTGAGGGGAATAGTTTGGCGCAGCGATTCGACACTGTTGATGATGTAACGATGACTGAGGCAGGCGCCTTTCGGCATGCCGGTCGTCCCTGAGGTATAGACCATGATGGCAGTGTCATCGGGTCGAGCACGCTCGCTGCGTTCCTGCAACATCGCACGAAACCGGTCTCGGTCGGTCCGGCCGCGTTCGATAAAACTGCGGTAAGCGATGACTCCTTCGACTTCGCTGGTCGCGGCGGCGTCCAGGACGATGACAACTTTCACTTTCGGCAAGCGAGTGCGAAAACTCAGCACCTTCTGGAGTTGGGCCTGCGTATCGACCAGCACAAATTCAGCATCGGCATGATTGATGATGTATTCACACTGCTCAGCCGAACTGCTCGGGTACAAGCCAACTCCGACGCCGCCGGCGGTGATCGTGCCCAGGTCGGCGATCGGCCATTCGGGCACATTGCCCATAAGAATCGCGACTGAGGAACGCGGCTGCAGGCCCATGCTTAGGAGAGCGGTGGCAAAGTCGTGGACCTCACGATCAAACCGCGCCCAGGAGATTCCCTGCCAATCGTTGTTGCTACGAAAATAGAAAGCGTTTCGCGGCTGCTCACCAGCCCTTGAACGGAATTGACTCACTCGATCGGTGAATAGGGAATGGATGTTGGGATAGTGCATTGGCAATGCTGAAGAAAATTAAGAGTCCGAAAAACTAATCCACAGATTTCACAGATTACGCAGATTCGGAAAGACTAAAACTTGGCATCACCCTTTAGATCACCACTCAGTAAGCTGTCGAGGAACTTCTTAATCTGGGTCATCTGAGTAATCTGTGGATAGTGTCTTAGGGTTCACCAGCGAAACGCGACACACGCCATATTCAATCCGCCGCCTGACGCACACATCACAACATTGTCTCCACGGTCCAGCTTGCCTTCCTGAACAGCGTCATCCAGCACCATGGGAATACACGCAGAACCCGTGTAACCCCATTTGCCCATCACCGTGTGCGTTCGCTCCATCGGTTGCTCAAGTCCAGCCATGACTTCCTTGATCGTGGTCAGATTCACCTGGGTGAATAGAAAGAGCTTTACGTCCTCGATCGACAGATTGCACTTGCGAAGCACATCATGGATCACCGCTGGCCAGCCCAAAGTATTAACCTCTGCCGGGTACTTTTTCGCGAACCTCACTTTGTTCCAGATCCCCTCGCGCAGCACACCTTCGTCGATAGGCATACGAGCACCGCCGGCATAGATACCCATGTGATCGTGAAAACTTCCTTCGGCAACCAACTTTGAGGCAAGAAACCCGGGACCCTCATTCGAAGCTTGCAACACCACCGCCCCGGCCCCGTCAGCGAAAATCGTCGCAGTCTTCTTGTC
>JBGTLE010000042.1:0-4154 GCA_041744295.1 Pyrinomonadaceae bacterium
CGATCTGCCCTTGAAACCGGCCCCACCAAGCAGTCTGAGCAAGCCGTTCTTTATCCAGCAGCCGGGTGGGGCCTGCATAGGTCGGAATGAGTTGATCTCGAACAAATTCCCACGGTGGGCAAATCCTGCCGGCGGACGAGGGCAATGCTTCGAGAACAAGATAGCTGTGATTGCCGTGGCTGCCGGCTGCGATGACACGGGGAATCCTGAGGCGGCCCGTCCCGGAGGATTCGATCGCTGTCAGCGCTTCGGCTTCTTGGGACAGTCGCGCGTCATTCTCGTGGTCGAAAGAAAGCTTCGCGAATGCGATGCGCTCACCTCCAGGCCGTAGCAAGTGGACATACGCTCGAGTCGTTGATCGCTGCGGTGGAGGCCAGACGACCAATGCCTTGAGTTGCGGCACATCGAGCAGCCCCTCGAGCCAGGCCTCAAAATCGATTTCCCCCGGGAACGGCGGTGCGTCGAGCGTCTTTGAGACCAACCCGTCCAATCCGATAGCCGCCGCCAATCGTAGGTATGTTTTGTACAGTAGCCGCTTGGTGGTTTCCGTTGGATAATATCGCATTGCCAAGCGTCGCAGTCGCCGTGAATCGTTGGGAGCGGCGACGACGGGATGACCCGCGAAGGAATAGAGGCTGTATTCCTGTTTTTCTTTCACATTCATGGCTTGCTTCAGGTTCGCCTCGGCTTCTAGATTACCTGCAAAGAGGCTGTTTTCGCCTATTTTAGCCGAGGTCGCAAAAAAGCGCCGCTGCCGGCTCATTCTTGCACGAGGAACAGATTGTGAAGACGTACCGCGACCATTTTGCAGATGAGAAAAAGGCGGCGGAATACGACAGCCAGCAGTATCGAGCTGGTTCGTATGGCGAGGCGATCTGGCAGATCGAGCAGATGCAGCTTGCGGCGCTCGTGAAGCGGTTTCGCCAAAGCCATCCTCAAATCGATTACCTCGACTTCGCCGCCGGTACCGGCCGTCTCGTTTCGTTCATGGAAGGTCTGGTCGACACGTCGACGGCGATCGAAATCTCCGAATCCATGTTAGCCGTCGCTCGCACGAAGACGAAAAAGACTCGGCTCATCTGTACGGACATCACGGCTCCGGATGCGGCACTCGAAGGCAGGTACGACCTGATAACCGCATTTCGGTTTGTGCTCAATGCGGAGCCGAGCCTTCGAATCAGCGCCCTCAAGGCGCTGGGGGCGCGTCTGAAGGATTCTGACAGTCGACTGATCTTCAATAATCACGGCAACACGTTCAGCCATAAGCTTCTCAGTTTGCCGGTCTACAAGTATCGCCACTGGCGCTGTGGCTATATGCCGGAAGGGAATCAACTTTCGCACGGGCAGGTGAAGCGGATGGCCGCCGAGGCGGGGCTCGCCATCGAGTCGCGTTGGGGTTCAGGCTTATTGAGTAGTAAGGCATTACGATTGATGTCCTACGACCGGATTTGTCGAATCGAAGAGAGAGTGTCGGGTATTCGATTGCTCACTAAGTTAGGCGTCAATCAGATGTATGTCGCACGTCCGCTATGAAATATCCGGTGTTTCCGCGGAAACTTGAACGGCCAAACATCAGTCACCCGAAAGTATAGGCGATTCAAACACCCTGCGGCGGCGGGTGCGGAGCGTCAAACCATATTGCACACGATTTCGAGCTACGACCAGAACTGGTGTATGAGCTGAATTGAGAAATGCGGCGGATCCTGCTGGAAAGCTGGCATCGACTACGCGGCTTCCGTCAGCTTGCTGACGCCGTCGCCGGAGTAAAGATAATTTACGAAGTTGATATAAGAGTGATCAGCAGGAAGGCCGCCTGACTCGATGAGGCGCGAACACTAGAACTTATCTCAAAATCACGAATTCAATCATGACGATGTATCCTATGCGCGATGATTCGGTTGAGCGACGAGCAGTGGGAACGGATCCGGGAACACTTTCCGGAGGAACACATCGCCGCAGGTCGTCCAGGCCGAAAGCCGATTCCGACGCGGAAAGTGCTGGAAGCGGTGCTTTGGATACTCAATACCGGTGCGCAGTGGCACATGCTGCCGCAGTCGTACCCGAACTACAAAACGGTGCACCGTCGCTTTCAACAATGGTGTCGCCAGGAAGTGCTGCGCAATGTGCTGACCGATCTGGCGAACACGCTGCGTGAACAAGGACAGATCGATGAAGAGGAATGCTTTATCGATGCGATGTTCTGCTCGGCGAAAGGCGGTGGCGCTGAGATTGGCCCGACGAGACGCGGTAAGGGCGTGAAAATCATGGGAATTGTCGATCGGCATGGTTTGCCGCTCGCGGTCAGCACGCATGCGGCAAATCACCATGAGGTGACCTTGGTGCAGCTGAGCTTCGACTTCTACATGATTGAAGCGAAGCCTGAGAATCTGATTGGCGACAAAGCGTACGACAGTGACAAGCTGGATGAGGAGCTGAGGAAGGAAGGTATCGAGATGATCGCGCCGCACCGCGGCAATCGGACCGAGCGCAGTCGTACTCAAGACGGCCGTCGGCTGCGCCGTTACCAGCGGCGCTGGTTGGTCGAGCGGTTCTTTGCATGGTTGCAATGGCAACGTCGTCTCCTGGTTCGCTGGGAGTTCTATCCCATCAACTTCCTCGGCTTCGTGCAGCTCGCTTGCATCGTCATCCTACTCAGACAATTTTGAGATAGGTTCTAGACTTGACTGTAACCCGCGTTTATTACTGAGGAACGGAAAGTCCAAATACTCTGCCAGCATTTGACCAACCCAGCTGCCCCCTGATTTGGGATACTCAGTCACGATAAACAATGGCAGAATTCCGGAAAGCGTGTTGGCCATGAGTAACCGTTGAAAGGCACCTGCCCAAATTGAAAGCTTCCGTCGACGGTCCATGCTTTAACTATCCTCTACAGTTGGGGGCGCAATAGAGCAAAGACGCACGGCGACTCATGATCTATTTTCTAATTCATTTCGGACATCTGTTGCTGTTAATCGCACTCGCTGGACGCGAAGGACACCCGGCCGGTGCGGCCTATCTTGCGATTCTTGTCCTTATAGCGTGGCTCTCTCTGGTCATTGTGTTCAATCCGTGGCGAAGGGACTATTTCGAGCCGCTGAAAATGTCGTGTGGTTTGTATGGTCTGAGCTTCGGTACGGGGCCGTTGCTGCTAGGGCCGGCCGGGGCATACGATATGTGGTTTTATGGGATTAATCCAACCGACGAATTCTTCACAAACGGCGCTGCGATATGCTTTTTCGGCTTGCTTGCAATGCTGGCTGGGTACATATCAACTCCGCCGAAGCGATGGATTCAGAGTGACGTCTCGCATGTAACCACTGCCTCGGTGCCAAATCGCCGAATGTTCTGGGGCGGCGTTGCTATAGGACTCATCGGCCTTCTGAGCTATGTAATCCTGGTAACGCAATCGGGGGGAGTGCAATATTTTCTCGCATACTCCGGAGGTCGGGCAACCATCTTTGAAGGCGTCTACGGGGGATTCTACTGGGGAACCTATTTCATGGTCGCCGGAATCTCGATCGCCGGGGCAGTTCTCGTCAGACGCCATCCGGTTGTAACGCTAATGATGGGCGTCGTTACCGGAGCGATGTTTGCGCTGCTGCAAGGTCGAGCGGCGGCGATTGTGCCGGTATTGGTGTGTGTTGTCCTCGTCAACTACGGCTTCAGGAAAATAAGATTTCGTTCATTGGTCAGCGCGTCCATGGTGCTGCTCCTGTTTGCGTCCTTTTTGGGCGCATACCGTTCTGCTGAAAAAAACGTAGTAGGTAAGGACGCAATCACGGTTGCGAGTAACTTCCTCGACAATGTTTACGAGAATTTCACGCTTACGTTTGCTACTGATATTGAACGGTTGGATATCTTCCTCGTCACATATAGGTATATCGAGCAAGGTGGTGACGAGATGGAGGGTGAGACATTAATAGGCTGGTTGTCGCCTGTAAACAGACAGTTTTTTGGGGGTGGCGACGAGCTCCAAACGGCCGGTCCATTTTTGTTTCAGTTGCTGAATCCGCATGCGATAGACGCACGGGCTGGCGCTCAGCCGTCACTACCGGGGGAGCTATATCTTAATTTTGCTCTACCGGGCATGCTTATAGGCCTCTTTGTCTATGGTGCGCTACTGAAGTGCGTAGGGCGGCTGGTCAACAAAGTTA
>JBGTLE010000043.1:0-3716 GCA_041744295.1 Pyrinomonadaceae bacterium
TCATGTAAAGCACGCCTTTGTACAGCAGTGTGGAAGGAACCTGCGGCACGGGTCTGGTGTAGCGCCAACGGATCGCCGTCGCGGTCTGATCGCCCCGCCCTTCCAGTTTGATTGCGAGCAGACCATTCTCTGAAGCCATCATCGCGCGGAACACTTCCCAATCATTGGTGTCCAACTTCTCATCGCGATCCATGTCAAACGCCTCGAATGCCCCACTCAACATCTTGTCCATCATCTCTGTGGCCTCTTTGCCTGGGATCTCCGTCTTCGCGATCCGGCGGTCACCATTCTTGTCGTACCTGGGTAGCGCTTCGTCCCAGGGAATTGTCCTGACCTGCTGTCCCGGCTGATTTTGCGGGAAGCCCCAGCCGTTGATGTATAGATATTCTCCATCCTGGCTGGCTATCGATTTCATTTCGCACGCAAGGCCGCGCACCCACCAGACTCTCTTGCCATCTGCCACCGAGTATGCGGAGAGCTGGAACGATTCGGGAATAACAATCTGCTTTGGACCCTTTTGGGGTTGATAAATGGTCGGCGTCGAATAACCCGAGATGACTACCGGTCGATCAACTTTCCAACGCACGCGTCCGCTGTTCTTGTCGACCGCTATCAGGTATGAGCTCGGGCTGTCTTGATCGACCGGCAGGATTACTTTGTCATCTACGATGATCGGTGATGCGCCGAAGCCGTAGAAAATATTGAACGGACCAAGCGGCAGCCGCCAACGCTGCTTGCCGGCAGCGTCGTAAGAGATCAGCCCGAACTCCTGGAAGAAGACGTAGACATTCGAACCATCGGTAACAGGCGAAGGAGACGCGGGATTGTTCACGTTCTGTAAACGCCCTACCCGCGTCCGCGGCACCTCCCGCTGCCATAGCACCTTCCCCGTCATCCGGTCCAGGGCGATGACGAGGAGCTTGTAGTTTTCCTTCTCGATGGGGCTGGCTTGAATTGCGTGGGCGCTTTTTCGGCCCCCCGAGTCGGTTGATCTCTGACGTCTGACTTCTGATTTGCGATCCGTTGCGCGCGGTCCTTCGGTCTTTGCAATCTTCTCGAAGGCGGTCAAAAAGATCCGATCGCGGGTCAGCACCGGCGACGAATGCCCCGGCGGCAGCGCTGTCTTCCAAACCACGTTCTTTTCAGGTCCAAACTCTTCCGGCAGCCCGGCAGACACAGAAACGCCACTTCCGTTTGGCCCGCGAAACTGCGGCCAGTCTTCCGCAACTGCGCCGGTTAAGAGTGGACCCGACGTAATTAGCGATACAACTACTAGAACCAAGACGGTGTTCTTTATGTTCAATTTTCTCATTGGAAAAACCTCCGGCGCTACCGAGAGTCCATACCCGCTTCTTAAAGAGCCGGGAGCGATAGGGACCGCTAATTCCCGCGGTTCGCTGGTGACTCGTTGGCGAATATCAGCTTGCCGATGCTTCCTCCGGCTCCGGCGGCCCAGCCGGTGGGCCAATCCACACCGCGCTCACGAGTGAAGCTCAACGTGTCGAAGCCCGGACCTTCGAGCTGCTTCCAGGTGCGACCATCGTCCGTGGAGTAGTCCGAGCCTGAAGGACCCACAGAAACTAGCATCTCTGTCTGGCGCGATCGAGAAGTGACTGGTACATAGGCTACGGCCGAACGATACCCGGAAAGACCTTTTACGAGTTCCCAAGTCTCGCCACCATCAGTGGTGACGGCGAGATTACCGACGGCCTCTTTCTCTTTTGTGTAGTCGCCACCGACGACAACACCGTGCTTCGAGTCGCGGAAAGCAATGGAAAAGATACCCGCGGAAGGTCCCGCAACGAGCGGCGTGTTCGAAACTTTCCAGGTTCGTCCTCCGTCAGTAGTACGCAGCACGCGGGCTGTTTGCGCGGCACCCGTACCAATCCATGCGTGGGTCCTGCCAACGATCGCGATGTTGGTGCCGCTGGCGGCAAAGGCTCCTTCATTCTCGAGCGCCGGCGGAAGGGCACGCGCGGGTACGCGCTTCCAGATCCGGCCGCCGTTTTCGGTTGTCATAATGCAGAACTGACCGTCGATCGAATCGCCGATGACGATCCCATGATTGGCGTCCCAGAAAGACATTGAATCGTAGAACGCCTTCGGATCGTCGTTTTTGAACTGCAGCGCCCAGTTCGCGCCCCCATCGGTCGTCTTGTAAATCCTGGACAGCGGACCGTTGCCAATCGAGAGTACATAAGCTGTCCGGGCGTCGATGGCGTCTAAATCGCGAAAGTCGAGCGCGTCAGCCGTTATCGTCAGCTTTTGCCACGTGACGCCGCCGTCAGTGGTGCGCAACACGGTGCTGCCAGAGCCGCTGGCCCACGCGACTTGATCGCTCACGGCGCTGAGACCGCGTAGACGAGCCGTGGTCGAGCTGTTTTGAATAACCCAATGCGGCGTCGCCAGGCTGGCTATTAGAAATAAGAGAAGGCAAGGTAAACACAAGATCATTTGTCGTTTATCATTTGACAGTTACCAGTTGTCATCGCAAGAAAGAAGTATTATCGTGCACCACTGTCCCTCACAAAAGAACTCTCGTAAAGGACCTCACAAATGGCAAATACACCCGTCATCGCTGATCCCCTGAAAAAGGAATCTGCTCATCAAGACATCGTAGCTGAAAACCAAGACTCAGCTAAAACATCAAACCGTAATGATTCACGAACGCAACGCAATGTTGCGGCTCGATCGCAAGCGGATAAGCTCGAAGATCGTCTGATAGACTTCGCCGTTCGGATCATCAAACTCGCTGCAGGGTTGCCCAAATCCGCTCCCGCCAGGCATATTGCGGGCCAAATCCTGCAGTCCGGAACATCACCGGCTCCAAACTATGGCGAAGCTAGAGGAGCGGAAAGCCATGCCGATTTCCTTCACAAGATACGGATCGTGGTAAGAGAACTTAATGAGACTTCCGTTTGGCTTCGTATCATCGATCGTAGTGGAATCGTGAGATCCGAATTACTGTTGGACCTTATCGGAGAGAATTCTGAACTCTGCAAAATTTTCAGCGCGTCACTAAGGACAGCAGGCCAGCGTTCCAAATGACAACTGATAACTGTCAAATGACAAATGACAAATCATCTTTTTTTCAGGTCCGATATCTCAAGTGTGACACTAACTTACCAGGTAACGATGATCAACCATTAGGCAGCGGTCCTGGACCACTTTGATGTCTGCTTTTGCAAGGGTCTCGGCAACCGAATCGTTCCGGATGCCTGATTGCAGCCAAACGGCTTTCGGTTTCTTTGCGAGTATGTCGTCAAGGTGAGCGGGAACATCCTGGGAACGGCGAAAGACGTTTACCAGATCGACCTCGACGGGTATTTCAATCAGCGTGCGGTAGACTTGTTGACCTAGAATATGTGTCACCTGCGGGTAGTAGACCGGCACCGGAATGATTTGGAAGCCGGCGGACTCAAGATAGCGGGGAACATAGAAAGCGGGCTGGCTCGCGTGCGCCTCAGTTTTGATCCCAAGTACCGCGATGGTCTTCGTGGCCGAGAGTAACTCACGAATATGCTCAACGCCGGTGATGATGTTCTTTTCCCAGGTCATGGACAAAGTGTACGAAGAAATCAGCCGCGGATGCACGGATCATTTGTCATAATGACAACTGTCAAATGTCAAATGACAAATGGTTCATTCCAGTTCAACACTTCGCTAGCCTTCGTGTTCCTGTCGATAAGCAGCTAAAGCCTCCAGCGCACCATCAT
>JBGTLE010000044.1:0-8672 GCA_041744295.1 Pyrinomonadaceae bacterium
ACCGCAGAGGATGTGGCCACGACGACGACCGACATGGGATTCGTCGCTTTGGAAACAAAACATGTAGTCGGATTGGCAGAACGCTCCGGGGATCCTTCACCCGTCACTGCGCACGGAGTATGTCGAGCCATATTTGCTTCCGCCAAATACCGCTGGTCGTCAGAGGATCTGACCGGCAAAACGGTAGCGATTCAAGGCTGCGGCAGCGTCGGCTATCACCTGGCAATGGAACTGCATCAATGTGGGGCAAAGCTTATCGTGACAGACATTGCCCCGGAACGAGTGAAGCGGTTAGTCAGCGATTTCGATGCAGAAGCAGTGGCTCCGGAACAGATTTATGGCGTCAGTGCAGACATCTTCGCGCCCTGTGCGCTGGGAGGCGTTATCAACGACGAAACGCTGCCGAAACTAAAGGTTGAGATCGTAGCCGGTGCGGCCAACAACCAGCTTCTCGAGGATCGTCATGGTGCGGCGTTATCAGAGCGAGGCATTCTTTATGCCCCCGACTACGTTGCCAATGCAGGCGGGGTGATCAATGTTTGTATCGGCGCGCTTGGCTGGGAGCGTTCGCATACCACCGCGAAGGTAAACGGGATTTACGACACAATGCTCAACATCTTTCAGTTAGCGGAAACTGAAGGGATTCCCACCAGCAAGGCTGCGGATTGGTTAGCCGAACGACGATTGGGTATCGAAGCCGGCCGAGATACTAACGACTTCAGCATAGTGGAAATAGCGACTGCCTGATCACCTTGGCGTGCGGTTACCCCTTGGGCGATATCGTTCATCAAATCTTTCCTAGCCCTTGATTTCAGAAAAGCAACGCAGTGTCTCCAATCCGCGTATTGTTTGAGCCGCAAACTAATCGGCGGTTATCGCATCGTGACCAGGCGTTACATGAAGACACTTGACGATAGCAAGCGTGCACAACAGCACGACCTTGTGGTTGCCTTGTGTAAGCTCGTGCCTATTCCGGGTAGCCGGTCTGCTGAGGAAAACCCGTAATAACGCAACTGTCTCTTGATGATCGTTTTGAAGTTTAGGGTTATCATAACTGCCACCTCGCAGGCACCATCGTAAATCCGATTCGCGCAGTAGCTTTCCAGGGAGTTAACGACATGAAACCGCGAAGCGCCTTTCTCGTTTTCGCAGCGCTTGCAGCATTTCTTCAGGCATCCGGTAAGCCGGGCCAAACAGAGGAGCCAGATGCGAGTAGGGGCTCGGTTATCGCGAGCGCGATTTCGTTTCAAACAGGAAACGCAGTGTTGTCAGTAGCGAGTGGCTTGCCCACTCAACCCGGGACAGTTAATCCGCTCGCCGGAAAAGGCGTCGTACTGTTTAAGGAGAGCTTTGGCGGATTCCTGAAAAGAAAGGGGATGTTTCAAGGACCACCCGGATCAACCATCAAACAATCCCCGCTTGGCGTTTGGGCTTATGCCTGTCAGACCGGATCGCCCTCTTGCCAACAAGCACTTTACGAGATGCGGCCAAACTCGGTGGCTGAAGCCAGGACGGATCAAAACGCCAGGGCGACGCTCCCCGACGTACGTGCAGGCGCCTACTACCTCTATACGATAGCTGTCCATAACAATCAGCTCCTCGTTTGGGATCTGAGAGTTGACCTCAAGCCGGGCTCAAACTTGATCGTCCTTAACCAGGCTAACGCCGCGCGACTCGACGCAGATACGGCGGCCACAAGACCGTCCGCTGGACCAAGCCAGTCTGTCGCCGAGTCTCAACCATGCCAGGTAACTGACGCGCCCAGGCGTGCGCCATCCGGCGGCGTTCCGGCAAACAGCACTCTATCGGTGAGGGGCGGTGGTTACGTTTACACTTACACGGAAACCAACCGCCGCACCGGAGAGGTTACACACTCATCCACCGAGCGAGGAAATTTTTCCAATACCACGCTCTACCTGCTTGATGAGAATGCCGAAACCGTTTTCCAGCAAGCTGGCATAAAGCCGGTAGTCTTCCCCCTTCGTTTATCGCTGATAGAAAGCGTAACTTTTTACGATGCGTTCGGCGAGGTAAAAAACGTACCCGGAATGGAGATGATTACTGGCTTGCTAGGTGGTAAGAAGGAAGACCTAGAGGCGCCGGAAGCCAAAGCTGAGTTTGATTGCGCGATGAAGGCGATTCGTTCACACAGCCTCGCGCAGATGACCACCGACGCTAATGCGAGCGGAACCTTCCCACGCGTGCCCCCAGGTACATACTATCTCTATGGCAGATTTTACCGAGTGCAGAAGCCCTTTCGCGGAGGCGGGATGGTTTGGAATCTCAAGGTTGTGGTTAAGCCAGGTGTAAACACGTTGACGCTTACCGTGAATAACGCCGCCCATAAGTAGGATAACTGAGGCTGCGCAGCGAAGAGCAGGCTCATCATTGAACCGAACAACCAGGTGTCATCCTGCAGCGATCCCACGCTGCCTGTTGCTCCCGACCTTATCAGAGCGATAACTTTATTTGTGAACGAGAGCCGGGCAACCAAGTCGGTGCGCTAGTAACTGACTCTTAGAGTTTCGATCACCCGAAACGTTAACCGTCGATATGTTTACCGGACCACGTTATATGAGCGAGATCACACGGTCTGGAATGAGTTCTAGGAGACGGTAGCCCAGCAGTAGGGAACCCAGGAACATAAACGACGGCAAAACCGTTGCGGTACACGTGCTTCGAGCACCAGGCAATCTGGGTTCGATCGTCTTCCAGAGATTCTCAGTCCGCAGCCGTCGCTCCTGGGTGTCAAGCAGGCTTGGGCTTCGTCCATTCAACTATCTCATCAAAATCGAACCGCAGCGGTGACCGACCCTGCGATAGAAGATGCGGACCTGCGACCTCATTTCGTAGAGAGTCGTAAGCCAATCTGGAGGAATGCAGCGCACTGCCCGATGAGCAGTGGGCCGACACCGTAGCACCTATCCATGCGTTGTGTTTGCTTCCCTGGAGGTGAGACGCTATTGTGGCCGAACCGATCGGGAGAACGTTTTCAGTGCGATATCTATGGCTCACTTCGATGTAACCGAAGTTTCAGAGAAAGACGCTACGTCTCATCGTGTAGCTCGTTCTGCGGCTGTTGTATCAGTAGCTGTGATGGGTTCTCGAGTTCTTGGCCTTGTGCGTGAGCAGGTGTTCGCTCACTACTTCGGAGCTGGCTTTCTTAACGATGCCTTCCAGGTTGGTTTCCGGATTCCGAACACTCTCAGGGACCTATTCGCTGAAGGTGCTCTATCGGCTGCATTCGTAAAGACTTTCTCAGATTATCAGGAGAAGAAGAGCCAAAAAGAAGCATTGAAACTCGCGAGTGTCCTCTTGAATACACTCGCTCTTGTTCTCGCCGTTATTGCACTGCTAGGGGTGATTTTTGCTCCCTATATCGTGTCAGTAATCGCCCATGGATTCCCGCCCGAAAAGGCAGCGCTGGCCACAACGCTGACCCGAATCATGTTTCCGTTTCTGCTACTGGTTGGGCTGGCAGCTGTAGCCATGGGTGTTTTGAATTCAAGCGGGCGATTTGGCATTCCGGCGTCTGCTTCCAGTCTCTTCAACGTAGGATCGATTATCGGAGGTTTGGCGTGCGCCTTTTGGTTGAGTGGCGGCACTTGGCAGGTTATGGATGACCACAATGCTCTCCCTGGTGAAGCGGCACAATGGGCGATCATAGGAATGGCAGTCGGCACATTAATTGGTGGCACTTTGCAGTTTGTTTTTCAGGTTCCCTCAATGTTGGCTTTAGGCTTCCGTCTTAGCACTCAACTCAGCTTCTCTGATCCTGGTGTTCGTCAGGTGATGGGGCTGATGGGGCCAGCAATCATTGGAACCGCCGCAGTCCAGATTAATGTGCTCGTGAATACATTTTTTGCCTCAAGCATTCCAAATGCACCGTCATGGCTCGGATATTCATTCCGTCTAATGCAGTTTCCTATCGGCGTCTTTGGTGTTGCCATCGCGACGGCTACCCTACCCGCTATTTCGAGACAAGCCGCCCGCGACGATATAGCTGCATTTCGAAGTACCCTCTCCTCATCATTAGGTCTCGTTTTCCTCTTTACGATTCCGGCATCCTGCGCCCTTGCGGTTCTAGGCACCCCCATAATCGCGCTGCTGTATCAACACGGCGCATTTACATCTGCGGACACAAGAATGGTTACCGCGGCGTTAGTTGGGTGGTCAGTTGGTCTTGTAGGCTACGCTGGCATCAAGGTGCTCGCGCCTGCCTTCTACGCGTTAAATAGACCGCGAATCCCAATGCTGGTTAGCCTGTCCTCCATTGCGGTCAACGCCGTTGCCGCATATCTTTTTATGAATTGGTTTTCTCGTTATGGAGCTTCGGTAGACAATCCTTACGGTTATGGTCATGTTGGTCTCGCACTCTCAACGTCGGTTGTAGCAGTTGTGAATTTCCTGGTTCTAGCTCTGGTTATGAAGAGGTTGATAAAGCGTTTGGACGGTCGCAGGATCATCGCCTCGTTCGTTCGCATTCTCTGCGCATCATTGATACTTTCAGGGACCGCTTATCTAGTGTATATCGCCTTGGTAAGCAAGCTCGGAAATGAAGGTGTTGGAGTACGACTACTGGAGACGTTCCTTCCGCTGACTGTCGGTGGGTTGTTTTTTCTTATGGCAGCATGGCTCTTAGGCGTCCGCGAGTTGAACCAAGCTGTTGCCCTGCTCTCGCGACGTGTGCGGCCGTCAATTCAAACCGGAGCACAAAAAAAGCCTTGACTCCCTTCGACTCACACCTGTAAAAGTCTCCCCTCACTCAATCCTGACCTCAACTGCTCATAGTTGGCCTTAGCGCTCTCGACATCGAATCTCACAACCAACATTCATCTATGGATCACACGTCTAAAAAACTAGAAACCGCAGCCAACTGCGCCATCATAGCCCTCTCAGCAGTGGCCCTGCTTTGCGTTACTTAAGAATGACATACTAAAACCGGACCGTCCTACCTATTCTGCACGGATATTCCTGATCGCGACTTCAGCGAGCAGCTCGCTTATCAGAATCCGCAGCCCCGAGTAGCGTAAGACGCGAAAACCCCTTTACATGGATTAGGCCAGACGCAACCCCAGTTGGGGTAGATTCCTCAAACTCCCGAGATCCCAGGGTTGCGCCAAAGCACGCAAACCTGGGCTGGAGGACGCAACACCTTTAGGTGTAAAGCGGGGACAGAGTCCACTTTCCTGGGAGACTTTCAACCTTGTGAGGTGAGCTGCGATTCAATGGTTGTAAGACCTGAGCGGGGACAGCCACCTTCCTAACTGTGAGACTGCGCAGCTTGATTTGTGACCTTTCGAGCTTGAGCTTTCGCAGAGTCTCTATCGAGTAGTGCTACTGACTTCATGGTCCGTTCGCTGAGATCGAAGAAGACGGAACGCGGCGAGTGGGACGATGAGTAGTAATGGAGTCGCTAGCACAAAGGCGAGATGTTCCCAGAAATCGTTCGCGGCATTACCCGTGCGATATGCAGCGTTAGCCAGCGGCAGAGCCAGGGTCGTTGCGTAGTAAATGAAGAGTGGAAACAGAGAATGCCGCAAGAGACTGGAAAGGTTCCGGCTCGGTCGGCTCTGCTCGTTGTCTGACATTGAACCTGACTGGCCCGCCTTAAGCCGGTGGCTATCGCGGCCGGTCCTACAGATCACTTTCTCACTAACTAAGAACAGCAGCAGGAGAAATCCGAAGTAGACGAAGATGCCTTCGAAACGGTGCAGTTGAGCCGGAGTCAGCAAGGTGTTGGAAGTGGACGAGGAAAACTCGGGCGATCGCAGTTGCAAGGCAACTAAGATGCGGAACGTGTTTGCGACTAACGTTGCCAGATACGCAACCAGCGCCGCGACCGGTATGAATCGCCAGGGGAGTTTTTGCAATCGATCCTGCCAGAGCTGCCGCAACGACAGCATCAGGAACGAGGTCATCAGAAAATTGACCCCGGCACATGAAGCAGCGATCAGGAAAGTATGATCGCTGCTCATGTAGCCGGCGTGAGATTCGAATGTGAAGTCGGTTCCGGTTACGAGTTCAACCAATTTTGTGGTCGGAGCGAGTATCCACCTGAGTTGGTTGGCGCTGGCCGTCGAGTAGAAGAGCTTGAGTGCAAAAGCGCACAGTAGGATGACGAGCAGTTGTACATAGCCGCGATAGATACCCAGTCTCGCTGTCAGAAAGGTGGACCCTGTCCCCGCTTCACCTCCCGCGACATGCAAGCCCCGATGCAGTCTTGTTCCCATTTTGATGATGAGCACTGGAGCGGGGACAGAGTCCGCCTTCCTGACCTGAGAGACTCCGTTGTATGTTTCAGCATTGAGCATTTTGATTTTCCATGCAACCGCTTCTGTGGTTGGAGTGACCTCATCACTCGATGGTTGAGTGATAAGCGACCCCCACCCGCTACTGCGCGGTGGTTACTGACTTCATTACCACCGCGTTCCCATCACTCTTTGTTGCAGCAGGCCACGCGCTACTGCGTGGTTGGAGTGAACTCATCACTCGATGGTTGAGTGATAAACAATCCCCCACCCGCTACTGCACGGTGACTGACTTCACCACCGCGCAGTAGCAGTTTGCGCAAGAGCGGGGGCAAGCCGCCCTTCCCAACCTGCAAATCTGACCAAGTAGTTCCTTCATTCCCATCGCGGTGGCAATCAAGCGCGTGCGATCGTTTTGAATCGCCGACGAAAGAGCATCAGCAGTCCGATCAACGCAGAGAGCGTCACCAACCAGACGAGTTCGGGTTCGCTTCCCAACTCTGTGCCGCTGCCAATTGCCAAATCGCTAACACCCAACGGAAGCGGCAACGGTTGGTCCACGTCCGTCGCGTCGCCCGAGGGATTTCTCACCTCTTCAAGCACTGCGATGAACGATGTGTACTGAGTCAACAAGCTATAATTCAAACCCAGTGCCGTGATCTCTTTGACCTTCTCTGCGGACAGATCTCTCGCACCGTAATCAGAGAGTTCAGCTATTCTCGATCGTGCCCACAGGTATCGCAGAGCCCGATTGCCTTCGTCGGGCTGCGTGCCGGCAACATCCAAACGAGTCACATAGTCTCCATGGCCGTTTTTGCCCTGCAACTCAAACGTGCCACCGATTGGCCCACGCCACTTGCCAAAAAGAATCACCGGACGCTGCGCCATCAGATCAGGAAGATGCGCCGGATGCACATCGTATGTTTCAAAGCCGCTTGTACGAATCTTGATATCAGTCAAGATCGGCGACTGAATGTACTCGCGGAACTTCGCCGCAGTCGCTGGAGCTTCCGCCTCATCGGTGACAACGAAAGGTTCTCCCATGCCGGCCTTCGCCACGCCTTCGATTAAATAACGATTAACGGATGAGCCGATGCCGAACGAAAAGACATTGCAGCGATCGAGGTTCTCGCGAATGTAATCAAACACTCCCTGCTCGCCCGAAATATAACCATCGGTCACCAGCACGATGCTGCGCGAGAAGTCAGCCTCACGCGGAAGCGTCATAGCCTGTTGGATTGCCGGCAGCAATTCGGTTCCGCCACTGCCGCGCTGCTCTTCCAGTAAACGAATCGCGAGCGAGAGATTTTCCTGGTTCGCCGCGAGCGACTTCGGAGAAAGCAGTGTCGAGTCGCCTGCGAACAGCACGATGTTGAACAAGTCTGTCGGCTTTAGCTGTCCCACCAGGTCGCGCAAGAGTTTCTTGGAGGTATTCAGCGGAAACCCTTCCATTGAGCCGGAGACGTCCACGACGAAAATGTATTCGCGCGCCGGAACGTCTTCGATTGTCACTCGTTGCGGCGGTTGGGCCATGTAGAGAAAGAAGTTTTCCGCTTCGCCCTGGAAAAGCAGCAGGCCCGAAGCGATTTGATTTCCCGCCAGGCGATAGCGCAATACGAAGTCGCGATTTCCTTGAAACGCATCAGCCTCGTCCAACCTGATCTGGGCCACAGTCGGACTGTCCCACTGGGGAAGAACCTGATGCGAAGTGGAGCTTAGTTCATGAATCGGAAGACCGGCAGAAATCCTGGCGGAAATGTGCAAGGTGCTGCTCGGTTTCTTGCCCTCGTGAGTGTAAGGACTCGCCACCCAGCGATTCTCCTTTGCCGACGACGATTCAGACTGCGATGCGTAACGCGGACCAACCACAGTCGGAAAGACAACTGCGTACACGCCGTCGGTTGGCACTACAAATTCTGTATAGCGCAACTCAATCTCAACCTGATCCTGCGGCACGATGTTGGCCAGGCTCATCGAGAACACGTTGGGCCGATCCTGCTCAAGCAAGGACGCACTCTTCCCTTCCTTCTTCGCAACTTCGAACTCCTCTTTGGCAACCTCTCGTTCCTTTATCTTTGCCACCACTACCTGATCCCGGATACGCATGCGCATCGCATACACCGCGGCGCGCGTAGATGCGGGAAACACATACGACGCGTTGATGGGCCGCGAACCTTCGTTGCGATAGGTTTGCACTACCTTCACATCTGCGATGACACCGGACACCGCTATTTCGACACGTGTGTCCTTAAGGGGTAGTTGATCGACATTCGGGTCGCCCTGTACGACGAAGTACGGTGCGAGAGTTTTGTCTTCCTGGGCCTGCGTCAGGGTTGAAAAAGAAACAAGCGCTATCGCAATCAATACCAGGCGGAATTTCCGCTTGCTGACTTGCATGGTTACCTCCGGCCTCGTGGGCCA
>JBGTLE010000045.1:0-11325 GCA_041744295.1 Pyrinomonadaceae bacterium
GTGAAACTCGATTTACTGAAACCATTATAGTTCGCCAAAGCAGTTCCCAACCTGCCGGCGCCGACGATTCCGACCCGATGCGGCTTATCAAGCCCGAGAATCTTCGTGATGTGATCGCGGAGATCGCTGACGTAATAACCAACGCCGCGCACACCAAACTCGCCAAAGTAACCAAGGTCTTTTCTGATCTGGGCGGAGTTTAAGTTGAACTGCTTCGCCAGCGCTTGAGATGAAATCGTCTTTATTCCCGCAGCTGCGAGTGTGTTTAAGCAACGCAGATAGATGCTCAAACGGTTAGTAGTAAGCTCTGAGATTTTTTCTGACTTCATTTGAGGGAACCTGGCGAAATCAAGTATAGCCTCGATTGTGGCCGTTTGGTAATCGCGGGTGCATTTGGAAACATTGTTAGGGGTGTCCCTGCGTGGGCACCCCTCCTTGCGTACCCAGCCTCTTGAAGTTGAAGTTCGTGGTAGCGGACAAGGGGTGCCCACGGAGGGACACCCCTACAATGTTTCCGATGGCGTTAGTGCTACAATCCGGCAAACGCTTTAGTTGATACTTTCCCGTTGTCTGCTACCGTAAATGATCGCGCATCTATCCGGAACTCTTCTCTCAAAGCAAGCCACCTCGGTGATCATCGAGGTCGCGGGTGTGGGCTATGAGGTCACCATTCCGCTTTCTACCTTCTATGATCTCCCGGACGCAGGTTCGGCCGTACAACTTCGCATCTACACGCACGTGCGCGAAGATGCCCTGCAGCTTTACGGCTTCAAGACGGCACGCGAACGTGAACTGTTTGCGCGCCTGATTTCAGTAAGCGGAGTCGGTCCCAAACTCGCCGTTACTTTGCTGTCCGGGATGAGCGCCGACGAGATGATCGCTTCCATTCGCACCAACAACCTCGCGCGTCTGACTTTAATTCCCGGCATCGGTAGAAAGACTGCGGAGCGATTGGTGATCGAATTGAGAGATAAGGTCGCATCATTGTCCTCGCCGGAGCTGGAACAAGAGTTAGGCGCCCAGCCTGGCGTGCCGGCAGCAATGTCTGAGGATGCGATACGCGCCGATGCCCTCTCGGCGTTATTGAACCTGGGTTACCAACGAGGGCCCGCAGAAAAAGCCATCGGTGCGGCGATGAACGAGGGCGAAAGCATGACAGTCGAGTCGATCCTGCGAAGCACCCTGCGTAAACTGGCAAGAGTTTAGCTAAGAGAGAAGTGATGTCCGGAGATCCAAAAACAGCTCAATTGCGCGACGTGCCACTCAGCGACGCTGATCGACAGTTTGAGTTAACGGTCCGTCCGACAAAGCTGGCCGAATACATCGGTCAACGTCAGGTCAAAGAGAACCTTCGCGTTTATATGAAGGCGGCGCTCGGTCGTCACGAGGCGCTCGATCATGTTCTGCTGACTGGCCCACCGGGACTCGGAAAGACCACACTCGCAAACATCATCGCCAATGAAATGGGAGCTGAATTGCGCTCCACCGCCGGCCCGGCCATCGAAAAGGCGGGCGACATCGCGGCCCTGCTTACGAACCTCCAGGAAGGCGACGTTCTCTTCATCGATGAAATTCATCGTCTGCTACCCGCGCTGGAAGAAAAACTGTATCCGGCGATGGAGGACTACAACCTCGACCTCTTGATCGGCCAGGGCGCGGCCGCTCGTTCGATCAAGCTGGACTTGCCGAAGTTCACACTCGTGGGCGCCACAACTCGTGCCGGATTGCTAACTGCTCCGTTGCGGGGCCGCTTTGGGATAGTTTTTCATCTGGACTTTTACCCGCACGAAGATCTCGAAATTATTTGCAGTCGTTCGGCTGAGATTCTCGGAGTAGAAATTGATGCTGATGGTGCTCGCGAGATCGCGCGCCGGTCACGAGGTACGCCGCGAATTGTTAATCGCTTGCTGCGGCGCGTGCGAGACTATGCGGAAGTAGACTACGACGGGAAGATCACACAGCAGGTGGCCAATGACGCTTTGAATCGAATGGAAGTCGACACTTTCGGTCTTGATGAAATGGATCGCAAACTGCTGTTGACGATCATTGAAAAGTTCAATGGCGGCCCCGTGGGTCTGGGAACGATCTCTGCATCTATTCACGACGAGAAGGATTCAATTGAAGAAATAATCGAACCGTATCTAATCCAGATTGGGTTCCTTGATCGCACGCCGCGAGGACGAATGGCCACCAAACTCGCTTACGACCACTTTGGAATCAAGCCCTCCAGCCCTACACGACTCGGTCTTTTCGATTCTTAGTGAAAACTTTGCCACGCTCATAACGTATTCGCTTAAGCCGCAGGTAGTTTGTGATGCGAAGCCTTCTCTCTTTCACTCGACATTCATTCGGTGTGCGCAACCGCTCGCCATGGCTTTCCATGTTCTCGCGTTCGCTGCACCAGTTTCACGAGAACGACCTTTTTACCTCGTCCGCGGCAATGAGCTATTTCGGCTTGATGGCTCTGTTTCCAGCACTGCTCTTAATGCTGGCCGTCGGCAACCAGTTTGCCGCTGCCACTGAATTGCTGACACGTGCAGTCGAGGTCTATCCGGGCTCAGGAAAGTTTCTGCGCGATACCATTAACTCACTGTCCTCAGTCGGAACCGGAGTGATCGTCACCTGTGTGGTGCTCGTTCTGTGGGCCGGCTCGTGGGTCTTTGCAGTTATCGAGCGAGCGCTGAACAAGATTTGGGGCACCACCTCCCGAACCTTCTGGCACGGCCGAGCAATCACCATCGGAATGGTCGGAATAGTCGGTGTGCTGTTGTCGTCCTCAGTGCTGATCACTTCCGTCGTGGTTGGGTTAAGAGAAATGGCCGGCAGATTATCGCCGCGGCAAATGGCTCGCTTTCCGCTGCTCGTCTCCGTCGGCAGTGTGTTCTGGCAGGGACTATTCGCGACGGTCAGCTTTCTGGTTACCGTCGCTCTCTTTGTCGCAATCTACCGCTTCATGCCGAAAACAGAGGTCAGTCTGCGCGACGTGCTTCCGGGTGCGGTGCTGGGCGGGTTGTTGTGGGAACTGGCTAAGTATGTTTTTGCGTGGTCGCTCAGTTACTTTCACTACGACCAAATTTACGGTTCAGTGGGAGCCGTTGTTGCCGTACTCACCTGGAGCTATGTCTCGAGCCTGATCCTGCTGTTTGGAGCGCAGCTCAGCGCGGTCTTTCATCGTGAGCATCCGGGCTAAGCAATATCTGAAACGGACGGGCTCGCCATGAACCTTTCAGAGTTCGATTATCAACTACCTGAAGAACTGATCGCGCAGCAGCCTGTCTCTCCGCGCGATGCCTCTCGCATGCTGGTGCTTAACCGGCATGATCGCGCCTGGACCGACAATCACTTCCGATCATTTCCTGAATTCGTGCGCAAGGGCGATACCCTCGTCATCAACAACACACGCGTATTCCCTGCGCGCTTGTTCGCTGAACGCGAAGGCACCGGTGGACGCGTCGAGATTTTGCTGACAACAGAAGTCGAGCCGACGGTCTGGGAAGCACTGCTGCGACCGAGCAGCAGACTCAAAGAAGGCGACTTGCTTCGATTTGCGCAGTCAGACCTGCGTGCGGAGATTCTAAATGGTCCAGGCGCGGACCTGCGACGGCTGCGCTTCGATTCGGCGCAAGGTTTAGAAAGGGTTCTTGACCAGTTCGGCCAGATTCCGCTTCCGCCTTACATTAAGCGACCGCTGGGAAGCTCGACGGAAGATCGCGAACGTTATCAGACAGTTTTTGCCCGCGAGCGCGGGGCGATCGCGGCGCCGACAGCTGGACTTCACTTCACACCAGAGATTCTTCAACAGATCAAAGAACGCGAAGTTGAAATCGTGGAAATTACATTACACGTCGGCTATGGCACATTCGAACCTGTACGAGTCGAGGCAATCGAGGACCACAGCGTCCGTCCGGAGGCATTCGAAATAAACGCAGAGGCCGCGGAGCGGATAACTTCGACGAGGACAAAAGGTGGGCGCGTAGTTGCCGTCGGAACTACGACCACTCGAGCGCTGGAGGCGGCAACCGGCGCTGATAATCTGGTGCGTGCTACCCGCGGCGCAGCGTCATTGACGATTACCCCCGGATTTGAATTCAAAGCAACGGACGTCTTGTTGACGAACTTTCACTTACCGCGATCGTCGCTGCTGCTGCTGGTGTCGGCGTTTGCGAATCGGGAGCTAACCCTGGCTGCTTACAATCACGCCGTAGCGGAACGTTATCGTTTTTACAGCTATGGCGATTGCATGTTAATAACTTAGTTATTGTGCAGCGTGATGGTAAAGTAATTTAGCTTCCCCGACTGCAAACAATCGCACGCATGGCAGTACTCAAGAAAATACGTTCTCGCTGGTGGTCGCCGTCCGAGCCGGAAGAAAGCCCTCCCGCGCCCGCCGAACAAAGTGTGCGACCTGCGACAGGTTTCAGATATGACATTCGACCGCTCACCATCTCGCAACTCGACGAGTGCTGGCGCTTGGATCAGCGCTGCTTTGTCGATGGTGAAGCTTACAGCCGAGAGACGTTTGAATATCTGCTCACGGCGCCGGAATCCGTCTCGTATCGGGCTGTAACGTCGGGCGGCATCATGGTCGGATTCGTCATCGGATTGGTCGAACCGGATCACACCGGCCACGTCACCACGGTCGGGGTCGCCCCTGAACATAGGCGCCGGCACCTGGCGAATCGTTTGATGGCAGAAGGCGAAATGGGCTTTCGACGACGGAACGTCAGGCTGGTGCGACTCGAAGTAAGGTCGCTAAACACCGCGGCTCAGCGACTGTACGAAAACCTCGGTTATACCGTCACGCAACGATTGCCTAAATATTATTCAAACGGCGGGGATGGGCTGTTAATGCTGAAATCTCTTACGTGATGTTCTTAAGCTAGCCTTTGCGCAGTTCTGTCAGTACCTGCTTAGCCACTGCTTTCAACGTATCGAAAACTCCTGCTCCGGTAGAAGCGACAGCTTCTACAACGGGTTCGCTTTTCCTCAACAACTCAGCGGAAAGGTCTTCAACCGGAATAATGTTGGGCAGGTCCCTCTTGTTTAGCTGCAGAACATAGGGCAGTTTCATCAAGTCGTACCCTTGAGCACGCAAATTCTCTTCAAGGTTGTACAGCGATTCAATGTTGGCATCCATTCTCTCTTCCTGCGAATCAGCAACAAAAACAACGCCATCGACGCCCTTCAGAATGAGTTTACGAGACGCGTCGTAAAACACCTGGCCCGGGACGGTGTACAGATGGAAGCGCGTTTTGAAGCCACGCACCGTGCCTAATTCGAGTGGCATAAAATCGAAGAACAACGTGCGATCCGTTTCCGTCGCCAAGCTGATGAGCTTGCCTCGCGCCTGGGGCGCAGTGGCGTCGAAAATGTGCTGGAGGTTTGTCGTCTTCCCGCACAAGCCCGGACCGTAGTAGACGATCTTGCAGTTGATTTCCCTGGAAGCGTAGTTAATGAAAGTCATAAGGCAGTTTTAATTGAAGAGGCTGTCGATGTCTTCGTCCGTGATCCCAGCAAACGGCGACTCTTCATCGCTGTCGGCTTTGGTGATCTCGGCAATCATGTTTGAAATTTGGTGGGACACTTGTTTGCTGCGGAGTTTCACCAGTCCCAGGCTCGAACGTTCATCGAAAACAACCACAAGAAGAAGCCGTCCGATGACCGAAATGTGAATGCTCTCTCGCTCGCCTTCGTGTGAGAGGGTCGGAAACTCTTTTTCACCGATGAGCTGAGCCATGCCGCCGGTGGCCGCGACATTGCCGGCTGCCAGCGAAGCTAAGCTGGTCGTGTCAAGATTACCCACCTCACCCTGGACAGCGATTTCCTGGCCATCCTTATCGACAAGGAAAACCACCTTGGAAGCAGAATCCAACCTGAGTCGAGCCAACACGGCTTTGATCTGGTGGTACTGCTGTTCTCGGAGCAGGATCGGAGCGTCTGCCATTAATTGCGGCTCTCTTATGGGATTCTAAATTGAGGGCAAGGACTCTGGCGGGTGCGATTACAGCGGCACGGAAGTAATGTCCTGCGAAACTCAAGGGCTTTCAGGTACTTGAATTGTCACTCACCGCAACGTTCCGGCCTCGGATCGTAACGAAATGAACTCTAACATAGCCAACAATGTGCTTCAAGTGTTTTCCCATGTTGGCCATTTGTGTGTAGTTGGTATCCGAATAGGTCGGGCAAAGGCGCTGCAACTACCCTTAATACGTTGATTTACAAGGCCGCCTATGTTAACCTCCCGCCAGATTTTGGCGGAGTATTTCGCCGCATTGAGAACTCTTGCGAACTTCTAAATGAGTAGTCCAATGGCAAAAGGATTGAGGCGGTCACCAGCAAAGGGGAACCGTTCTGCGGCCAAAACATCGGTCAAAGGGCGTGGCCTCGGAGCTAAGACTGTGCGTCCCAAAGCAAAACGGGCGGTCGCTGCAAAACCCACGGCGAAGCCCGTAGCAAAAAAGACGACGAAAGCGGCCGCCACTCGTAGTAAAGCTGCCAAGATTACAGCTAAGGCCGCTAAGAAAGTCGCACGGCAGCGAAAGGCCGCCACTCCCGTTAAGGCAAAAGTTACAAAAAAGGCCGCACCCAAAAAGCCCATAGCCCGGAAAGCTGAAGTCAGTCGTCCGAAGAAGTTTGCAGCGCCAAGAGTCAAAACGACTCAGAAGCTGGCGGCAGTTCGTGCACCCAAGCCGGCAACTGTGGCTCCGCCTCCGCCGCGTCAACCTACTCTCGACGAATCAGCGGCACTGCGGTCGTTTGAACGGGCGCACAAAGAATTTACTCATGGACACTTCAGCGAGGCGCGCAACCAATTCCGAGTTCTCCTGGACAAGTATTCGCAGGTCTCAGAGGTAGCAGCCAGGGCACGAACCTATTTGGCCATTGCCGAAGCTCGGCTCCGTACTGAAAGCATGCTGCCGCGGGATGCTGACTCCCTTTACGATCGCGGTGTCATTGAACTAAATCGCGGTGAGTACGTGGCCGCTCAGGAGATGTTCGAACGTGCACTGAAACGAGAACCGGAAGCTGCCCACATTCATTATGGCCTGGCCGCCACTCGTGCGCGGTTAGGCTCAGTCGACCTGGCGTTGCAATCTCTGCAACGCGCGTTGGATCTTCAACCCAATCTGCGTGTGCGTGCGCAGCATGATCATGACCTGACCGCCCTTCGCAACGATCCCGACTTCGACAGGCTGGTGTTTCAACCTCGCATCTAGTTCTCCAGGGACTATTCAATCCGTCTGTTCGCTTTCCTTGTAAAAATCTGCGGTTTCAAAGCCCTGATCTTTTAGGTATGATTCTGAGTCCGAGTTGATACGCTTCTTAATCGCCGCCTCCAACGAAACGCAGTGCAACATTCACCGGAAAAGAATCGCAAGACGAACCTCGTCGCTATCGGCGGCGGCACGGGGCTGTCTACACTCTTGGCTGGGTTAAAGAAACTGGTCGGTCGCCGTCAGAGCGACGAAGAGTGGATCGGAAATCTATCAGCAATTGTGACGGTGTCTGACGATGGCGGAAGCTCGGGGCGCTTACGAGAAGAATTGCAGATGCTGCCTCCCGGTGACATCCGTAATTGCATGATCGCGCTATCTGAGGACTCGACCTTACTCGCGAGACTGTTCCAGCACCGCTTTCGCGGCGATGGCGAACTCGGTGGTCATAGCTTTGGCAATCTGTTTCTGGCGGCGCTGACCGAAGTCACCGGTGATTTTGTCGAGGCGGTCCGATTATCGTCCGAAGTATTGGCGAGTAAGGGTCACATCTATCCCGCGACGATCAATGACGTGAGACTGGTGGCAACCTTGAATGACGGCACTACAGTACGTGGTGAAACCCAGATCACGGCGTCGCGATCAGGCATTCAATCTCTGCACCTCGAGCCGCAGCAGTGTTTGCCGCTTCCCGAAACGCTGGCCGCGATTCGAACCGCGGACGTAATCACCGTAGGACCTGGCTCGCTCTATACCAGCATCTTGCCGAATCTGCTGGTGGCGCGCGTGGCCCGAGTGATCGGCGAATCGTCGGCGACAAAAATCTTCATCTGCAATCTGATGACCCAGCCTGGTGAGACTGACGGTTATTCGGCAACTCAACATCTCGCTATGGTTCGGCAGTACGCGCCAGAGATTCATTTCGATTATGTGCTCGTCAATAACCGCCGCATCGCGAGGGATCAGGCTTTGCGCTACGAGGCCGAAGGAGCTTACCAAATCGGGTTGGAAGACTCGTTGGACAATGCCGTGGAGGGCGACACTGAAATCGTACGCGCAGACCTACTGGACCAGGAAGACAAGGTACGCCACAACTCTGAGCGTCTGGCTCAGGTAGTTATGTCCTGCCATAAGCAAGCCCGCTCAAGACCAACCCTGACCGTCTCCAGATAATTCATGGAGCACAATCAACTGCAATCTGAAAAATCCGACGCTCCGCTCGACGTGCTGATCATGGCTGCGGGTCTGGGTACGCGCATGAAATCGCGCAAGGCAAAGGTGCTGCACGAGGTTGACGGACGGCCTTTGATTGAACACGTCTGTCGCGCAGCGCAGCAGTTGAACCCCAGCAGGATTTACGTAGTTGTCGGTCATCAAGCAGCCGAGGTTGAGGCCGCAGTCACCGCGTGCGTCCCGAGTGGGCTGGTCAGCTTTGTTACTCAGGAGCAACAGAAAGGGACCGGCGATGCCGTTAACGCTGCGCGTGAGGCTTTAGCGAACTCTGACTCAACGCTGTTGATTCTTTCCGGAGACGTTCCGCTGGTTCGTGCGAACACTCTGACGCGCCTGTTTGAACAGCATCGGGAATCGAAGGCGGCAGCAACGATCTTAAGTACTCGCCTGGAGAACCCCAGCGGCTATGGCCGCGTGATTCGCTGTGCGGAAGGTGGTTTCGACAAAATAGTTGAGCATAAAGATGCGTCCGAAGAGGAACGAGCAACGAAAGAGATCAACTCCGGTTTTTACTGCTTCGACACGAAAAAACTTTTCCGCGCGCTTGAGCGCGTGCACCCACAAAACGCTCAGGGTGAGTACTACCTGACTGACGTCGCAGCGATCCTTCGTTCGGAAGGCGAGCAAGTTGGTATTTACCTGCATCCCGATGCGCGAGAACTTTCCGGCATCAACACGCGGGCAGAACTCTCGGAGTTTGAGAATCTGGTGCGTCGACGCACAATCCGAAGTTTGATGGTTGAATCCGGCGTGACTTTCATCGATCCATCGAATGCTTACATCAGTTCTTCTGCAAAGATCGGACAGGACTGTGTGATTCATCCGGGCGTAGTGATCGAGGGTGACACGGTTATTGGTGACACCTGCGTGATTCGTGCCGGCACGCGCATCACGAATTCAGTGCTCGGTAATGACGTCACGATCAAAGACCACTGCGTGATCATAGACTCGCGCATCGACTCGAAGGCGTCAGTTGGTCCGTTCGCCCATTTGCGTATGAACGCGAGGGTCGCGGAGCAAGCGGCTGTCGGGAACTTTGTCGAAATGAAAAAGTCGACGCTCGGCAAACGATCCAAGTCGATGCATCTAACCTACCTTGGCGACGCGACCATCGGTGAGAACACGAATATCGGCGCCGGCACGATCACCTGTAACTATGATGGTCGCAACAAGCATGAGACAGTCATCGAAAACAACGTGAAGATTGGTTCAGACACGATGCTGGTGGCGCCGGTGCGAGTCGGCAGTGGCTCAGTCACCGCCGCCGGATCGGTCGTCACAAAAGATGTCCCGCCTGATTCGCTGGTAGCCGGCGTTCCGGCCGTGGTGAAGAAACATTTGGTCGAAAGGAAGGATGAGCAGGAGCGTTAACGACTGCTTCATCATCTGATTCTATGTGCGGAATTGTTGGTTACGTTGGAAATAAACAGGTTGTCCCGCTCATCATCGACGGGCTGCGCAAGCTCGAGTACCGCGGATACGACTCGGCCGGAATCGCAGTTGTCAACGAAGATCATGAACTCCAGATCCGTCGCGCTGAAGGCAAATTACGAAATCTGGAAGAGACAATTCGCCTCAGTCCGCTCGACGGCACCTATGGCATCGGACATACGCGTTGGGCCACTCACGGGCGTCCTACTGAAGAGAACGCCCACCCACATCGCGACTGCACTGGCCGCGTCGTAGTCGTGCACAACGGCATCATTGAAAACTACCTCAAGCTAAAAGACAGCCTCAGCAAGAAAGACCATCAATTCGTCACCGAAACCGACACTGAAATAATTGCTCACTTGATCGAAGAGAATCTCAAAGCCGGCAGCAGCTTTGAAAAAGCCGTGCGTGAGGCGACGAAAGAGTTACGCGGAATCTTTGCGCTCTCAATCATCAATGCCGACGAACCGGACATGGTGATTGCAGTGCGGCAAGGTCCGCCGGTAGTTATCGGGCTCGGCGATCGCGAGTTCTTCGTTGCTTCTGACATTCCTCCGATTTTGCAGCACACGCGCGACGTCTTTTTCCTGGGTGACGGTGAGATCGCAATTCTCACCCGAGACTCCGTGCGCGTGACCGACTTTGAAGGAAACTCAGTTGAGCCGGCCATTCAGCGAATCACCTGGGATCCGATCATGGCGGAAAAGGGTGGGTTCAAGCATTTCATGCTCAAGGAGATTTACGAGCAGCCACGCGCCGTTCGCGATACCGTCCAGGGGCGCATCTCGCTGGCGACGGGTAAAGTCTTTCTTGACGAGATGAAGAACATTACCGAAGCAGATTTCCATCGGATCACTTCGATTAAGATCGCAGCCTGCGGTACGTCCTGGCACGCTGGTCTCGCTGGTAAGTACATGATTGAGCAGCTCGCGCGCATTCCCGTGGACGTTGATTACGCGTCCGAGTTTCGCTATCGCGAGCCGGTTATGGACGAAAACACGCTGCTGCTGGTCATCTCGCAGTCGGGCGAAACCGCCGACACGATTGCGGCGTTGCGCGAAGCGAAAGAGCTGGGCTCGAAAGTGCTGGCGATCTGCAACGTGCAGGGTTCGATGATCATGCGCGAAGCCGATGGAACAATCCTGACTCATGCCGGCCCGGAGATTGGCGTCGCGTCCACGAAAGCTTTCACTTCGCAGATGATCGCGCTCTATTTACTCGGGCTTTATCTCGGTGAACTACGAGGCACTCTCAATGCGGACGATGCGATGTATCACACGCAGCAACTCGCCGAACTGCCGGTGAAACTCGAACACTTGTTGAACGACTCAGATGGGATTGAAGAATTGTCGAAGGAGTTCTTCCGTTCGACGGACTTTCTTTATCTCGGTCGCGGCATCAATTTCCCTGTCGCTCTCGAAGGCGCGCTGAAGTTGAAAGAGATTTC
>JBGTLE010000046.1:0-26806 GCA_041744295.1 Pyrinomonadaceae bacterium
AGATGGTGATGCCGGGAGACAACGTGGCGATGGAGATCGAGTTGATCGCTCCGATCGCGATGGAGAAGGGGCTGCGGTTCGCGATTCGTGAAGGCGGTCGCACGGTAGGCGCCGGCACGGTGTCAGAGGTTGTGGAGTAGATAACCGAGACCAGGGCCCAACGGCCCGAGGAGTTGTGTTGAACGAAAAAATCAGAATCAGGCTTAAGGCTTACGACCACCGCGTTCTCGATCAGTCAACCACGGAAATCGTGGAGACCGCAAAACGCACCGGAGCGCGCGTGGCTGGTCCAATTCCATTGCCCACGGTAAAGAACAAGTGGACAGTGCTCCGCTCGCCGCACGTCGACAAAAAGTCGCGCGAGCAGTTTGAGATCAGAACGCACAAACGTCTGATGGATATTCTTGACCCAACTCCGCAAACGGTCGACGCGCTAATGAAGCTGGATTTGCCGGCGGGCGTGGACGTCGAGATTAAGGCTTTCGGAAGACAGTAAGAACCTTTCCAATTGGCAACTCGCCAATTGCCAATGGGACCGGCCGCAGCTATCGGCTGGAGCGAATCGTTCTAATCGGCAATTGGCAATTTGGAAGCGACAATCATGATCAACGGA
Source organism: Pyrinomonadaceae bacterium (assembly GCA_041744295.1). Taxonomy (GTDB): domain Bacteria; phylum Acidobacteriota; class Blastocatellia; order Pyrinomonadales; family Pyrinomonadaceae; genus PSRF01. The sequence goes on from JBGTLE010000046.1 coordinate 614, forward strand.
ATCATCGGTAGAAAAGTGGGTATGACGCAGCTGTTCGCTGCGGACGGCACGGTAACACCCGTGACGGTGATTAAGGCTGGACCTTGCATCGTTGTGCAAAAGAAGTCCGCCGCCGGTCCGGATGGTTATGACGCCGTCCAGGTTGGACTGGTTGACGAGAAGCCGGTGAAGCTGAAGAACGTCACCAAACCAATGCGCGGGCACTTTGAGAAGACCGGCGGCGGTGTTCCTCCTACTCGCGTGTTGAAGGAGTTTCGGTTGGACGGCAACGCTGGCGAGATGAACGTCGGTGACAAGATCCTCGTCGATCTATTCGCTGACGGCGAGGCCGTCGAGGTTATTGGGCAGTCAAAGGGGCGCGGCTTTGCCGGCACCATCAAGCGTTACAAGTTCAGTCGCGGTCCGGAATCGCACGGCTCAATGAATGTTCGGGCGCCAGGTTCAATTGGCGCCTCGGCCTATCCATCGCGGGTAATAAAAGGAACGCGCTCGTCTGGTCACATGGGCGATGTACGCGTCACGGTCAAGGGTTTGACGGTCGCTCGCGTCGATGCTGAAAACAACTTGCTCATGATTCGCGGTGCGGTCCCCGGGCCTAACGGCAGCGTAGTGGTGGTTCAGAAATCTGCGACGCGAATAAAGAAAAAGGGAAGGTCGTAACGAGCGGCGGCTGTTTGAGTCACTTATCACACAGTTCACTGATCACTGGAGTTTGAGATGCCAACGGTTAAGGTACGCAATTTAAAGAACGAAGAGATTGGCGAGGCCGAGTTGTCTGACGCGGTTTTTGACGTGCCATACAACGAACCGCTGATTCATGCCGCAGTCCGGAACTTTATGGCTAACGCGCGGCAGGGCACCTCGGCGACCAAGACCCGCGGTGATGTTTCGGGATCGGGTCGCAAGTTGTGGAAGCAGAAGGGCACCGGTCGAGCGCGAATCGCTTCGCTTCGTTCGCCGCTCTGGAAAGGTGGCGGCAACGTCCACGGCCCCCAGCCCCGCGATTGGTCTTACAACATGCCGAAAAAGATGCGCCAGGGTGCGTTGCGGTCAGCGCTTTCAGAACGCGTTCGCGAGGGCAATGTTTTGGTTGTTGATGGCTGGACCCTCGACAAGCCCAGGACGAAAGAGTTTGTAGCTTCTCTGAAGCAGTTGGGCCTTGATGGCAAGACCTTGATCGTTGATTCGCTCGATAACGATAACTTGATCTTATCTACTCGTAATTTGCAGCGGGCCAAGGTGGTTAATAGTTTTGGGCTGAATATCTATGACCTGCTCTATCACGAGAAGCTGGTGCTCTCGCAAGCCGCGGCGTCAGAGCTCGAGCAGTTGCTGGGGCCGAAGAACGGAAAGAGCGGTGTCGAGGCGGAAGCGGTAGAGGCTGCTCCTGAAGAGACCGCGGCCAAGCCGAAGCGCACACGCAAGCCCAAGAAGGAGACGGCGGAATGAGAACGGTTTGGGACATCATCAAATCGCCGGTGATTACTGAGAAGGCGTTGGTGGCCAAGGAAGAGTCGCAGGACACGGGCCAATTGTTGACCTTCAGGGTGGATCGCAAAGCCACGAAGCCTGAGATCAAGTCGGCGGTCGAGTCCATTTTTCAGGTGAAGGTGGCCGAGGTGCGCACGATCAATTTCATGGGCAAGATGGCCCGGCGCGGTCGCTTTGAAGGTCGCAAGCCTGCCTGGAAGAAAGCCTACGTCACGCTGAAGCAAGGCGAGAAGCCAGTAGATTACGGTGAAGCAATCTAGGAGTAGTCAGTAGTCAGTTGTCCGTTGTCAGTAGAAAACAACGGACCACGGACCAATGACAACGGACTAAAGAAATGGGCATCAAGAAACTTACACCAACATCCCCGGCGCGCCGCTATCAAACTTATCTCACTCGCGATGAGTTGACGGCAGGCGCGAAGCCTGAGAAGGCGCTGCTCGAGCCGAAGAAGCGCATCTCTGGTCGTAACAATGATGGCCGGATCACCGTGCGCAGACGCGGCGGCGGTCACAAGCGCTTCTATCGCATTATCGATTTCAAGCGCGACAAGGAAGGCATTCCGGGACGAATCACCCAGATTGAGTACGATCCGAATCGCTCCGCGCACATCGCGCTCGTGACCTATCTCGATGGTGAAAAGCGTTACATCATCGCTCCGAGTGGCGTGGAGGTTGGGAAGACGATTATGAGTGGTCCCGAGGCGGACATTCTGCCCGGCAACACTTTGCCGCTGATCAACATTCCCCTCGGTACGCAGATTCACAACATCGAATTGCGTCCCGGCAAGGGCGGTCAGATGGCTCGTTCGGCTGGGGCCTTTGCGCAGTTGGTTGCGAAGGAAGGCAGCTACGCCCAGCTTCGCATGCCCTCGGGCGAGATTCGCCGCGTGCCTTTAGTATGCAAGGCGACGGTGGGCCAGGTCGGGAACATCGAGCACGAGAATGTTTCTTACGGTAAAGCCGGTCGATCGCGTTGGAAGGGAATTCGTCCGCACGTTCGTGGTGTGGCGATGAACCCGGTCGACCATCCGCACGGCGGCGGTGAAGGAAAGACTTCCGGTGGTCGAAATCCCGTGACACCGTGGGGTCAACCGACGCGTGGTTACAAGACCAGAAGCAATAAGCGAACGCAGAAGATGATTCTGCGCGACAGAAGAACGAAGTAAGCTCGAAGTGAGCAAACGACACTCGGCAGTGGAGTAACTATGGCACGTTCAGTAAAAAAGGGACCTTTCATCGATAAGAGCGTCTTGAAAGCCGTCGAGCGCGTGCGGGCCGGTGGTAATCGTCCTCCGGTGATCAAGACCTGGTCACGCCGTTCAACGATTTCGCCCGATATGGTCGGCCTGACGTTCGGTGTGCACAACGGCAAACGGCACCTGCCGATCTACGTCACGGAAAACATGGTGGGCCACAAGCTTGGTGAGTTTGCGCCGACGCGAACGTTTAAAGGCCACTCGGGAACAAAAGTCGAAAAGGCTACCAAGGTATCTAAATAGCGTGCTGCGCGAATCGTGCGCCGGTTTTATGAGCAGCGATTAACGAGTAACGATTACGAGGTCAGTATGGAAGCGATAGCAAGTGCAAAATATCTTCGGGGGTCGGCGCAGAAGGCGCGGCTCGTCGTCGATATGATTCGCGGCAGGGACGTGAACGGTGCGTTGGCGATTCTGCGGTTCACTAAGAAGCGGGCCGCCAGCCATATCGAAAAGTGCATGCGTTCGGCGATTGCTAATGCGAACGAAGCAGCGGAAAAGGCGAACGTCTCGATCGACCCCGATGATTTATGGGTCAAGGCCGCGTACGTGGATCGTGGACCGACGAAGAATCGCCGCCGCGTGAGACCGGCGCCCCAGGGACGCGCATACCGCGAACAGCGCCACTTTTGTCACGTAACGATTCTGCTTTCTAATGCCGAGCGACCGGTGAAGGGCGCCAAGCCAGACCAAGCCGGAGAGAAGCCGGTAACACTTCCCGAGAACAAGGCGCGTAAGCGCGGCGGCGCGGCGGCGGCGCCAAGGGCGAAGAAATCGGCGCCAAAGATCCCGCTCAGGTCTGGGCCGGATCCGTATGAGAAGCCGGCGTCAGAGAAGAAGGCGACTAAGAGGGCTTCAAAGAAGAAGGCGACGGAAGAGTAATTTTGAGATCTCAATTTCGAGATCTGAGATTTGAGATTGGATTTGGAACTCAGTAGGAGACGATTGTGGGACAGAAAGTTCATCCATACGGTTTTCGGCTCGGCTACAACAAGGACTGGCATTCCCATTGGTTTGCCAAAAAACAGTACGGCGAGTTCCTGTTGGAAGACCTGCGGCTGAAGAAGGTCCTGAAGCAGCGGTTTGCCGGCGCCGGCGTTTCGCACGTTGATATTGAGCGTGCCGCCAACCGTCTGAAAATCATCATCTACACTTCTCGGCCGGGCATCATCATCGGCCGCAAGGGCGCCGAGATCGACAAGCTCAAGAGTGATCTTTCTTCGAAGACTGGTCGCGAGGTTTTGGTTTCCATCCAGGAGATTCACAAGCCTGAACTGAATGCTCAACTGCAGGCCGAAAAGATCGCGGCACAACTCGAAAAGCGAATTGCTTTCCGTCGCGCGATGCGCAAGGCCGTGGAAGAGTCGCTGAGATTTGGCGCGCAGGGAATCAAGGTCAAGGTGAGCGGCCGGTTGAATGGGGCCGAGATTGCACGTAGTGAGTGGCATTTGCAGGGCCAGCTTCCGCTGCACACCCTTCGTGCCGATATCGACTACGGATTCGCGGAGGCGCGGACCACGTTCGGACAGATTGGCGTAAAAGTTTGGATTTACCGCGGCGAGATTCTGGATCCCAAAGCTGCGATGGCTCGCGGCACCGGTTCAGATCCGATCAACGAAACACGCGTCGGTGAACGCGAGCGTCGCCCGCGAACGCGTCGCGAGCGCGAAGGTGGTTCGGACGGCAGAAGACCGCGTGGGGAAAATGGCTAGAAGCTGGACTTTGAACTTTGGTCTTGGGTCTTTGAAAGAAGCTAAGCCCAGACCAGAATTAATTCAAAGACCAAAGACCAAAGGCCTAAGACCAGAATCAAGGGCCTAATGAATACGGCAATTACTGGAGCAGGGACGCATTAATCATGTTGATGCCGAAGAAAGTTAAGCACCGAAAGCAGATGCGTGGACGCATGTCTGGCGTCGCGACTCGTGGCAGCGAGATCAGCTTTGGTGAGTATGGGCTCAAATGTTTGGAACCGGCGTGGATAACTGATCGCCAGATTGAAGCTGCGCGTATTGCGATGACGCGTCACATCAAGCGCGGCGGTAAGATCTGGATCCGCATGTTTCCTGACAAGCCGGTCACAAAGAAGCCGGCTGAAACCCGCATGGGCAAGGGGAAGGGCGCGCCTGAGTACTGGGTGGCGGTGGTCAAACCCGGTCGCATCCTTTACGAAATTGAAGGGGTGGATGAACCGACAGCGCGTGAGGCAATGCGCCTTGCGGCCCAGAAGCTCCCGCTCAAGACCAGGTTCGTGCGGCGCGCGGATCAAGAGGGAGGCGTGATCTAATGAAGCGGCAAGACGAGTTGAACAAGTACCGAGATCTTTCGGAAGACGAACTGCGTGGTGAAGCCGCGCGTTTGAAAGAGTCGCTCTTTCGCTTGAAGTTCAAATTAGCGTTGGGTGAAGTAGATGCGGTCAAGCGAATCCGCGAGGAGAAGAAGGCGTTGGCGCGCGTTCAGACTCTCGCCGGACAGCGCGAGGCGGCGTCTGGCAAATAACGAGTGGCCTTGGCTCGACACGGCGAGGACACCGCGAACCGGGCTAGCGAGCCTGAGTTACTGAGTAAGCAAATGGCAGAAGAAGAAAAGCAAGCAGAAGAAAAGCAAGCAGAAGTCGCGGCAGTTTCCGCTGCACCGCAATCAGAAGGCAAATCTAGCCAGCGCCCGCATCGCTCTGAGAAAGTTGGAGTCGTGGCTTCGGACAAGATGCAAAAGTCCGTCGTGGTTCGCGTTGATCGTCTGGTGCGTCACACGAAATACCGACGCTATGTGCGGCGCACCTCGAAGTTCATGGCGCACGATGAACTGGGCTCCACCATTGGCGACAAGGTTCGGATTGTAGAGACGCGACCGCTTTCCGCGAGAAAGCGCTGGCGCGTTGTGGAAATAGTGCAGAAGGCTGCCAAGTAAGGAAAGTCGGTTTTGGACCAGTCCCTGGGTCGTAGAGACTAAGACCAGGGCCCAGGGGCCAAACTGGAGGTAACGACAGTGATTCAGATGCAGACCTCGCTTGAGGTCGCCGACAATTCGGGCGCGCGCAGGGTTGAAATGATCATGCCCATTGGAGGTTCGACCGGAAAGATTGCGGGCTTGGGTGATCGGATTAAGGTCACAGTCAAGGAAGCGTCGCCGGATGGAACCATTAAGAAGGGTACGGTCCAGGACGCAGTTATCGTCCGCACGCGCAAAGAAGTGCGACGGAAAGACGGCACCTATATTCGCTTCGATCAGAACGCCGCAGTTTTAATTAAAGAGGATGGCACGCCAATCGGTACGCGCGTGTTTGGTCCGGTCGCGCGCGAATTACGCGACAAGAATTTCATGAAGATCGTTTCACTGGCGCCGGAGGTTATTTAAGGATCATGGCGGGAACAAAGCGTTCAAAAATCAAGAAGAATGATCAGGTGGTCGTGATCGCCGGTCGTGATAAAGGTAAGCGCGGTCGAGTATTGGAAGTGCGCCCAACCGAGTCGAAGATCAAGGTTGAAGGTGTGGGTATGATTAAGCGCCACCAGAAAGCCAATCCGCAAAGTAATCGCGGTGGCGGGATCATCGACAAGGAAGCTTACATCAACATTTCAAACGTCCAGTTGATAGATCCGCAATCGGGCAAGCCGACTCGCGTGAGGTATCAGAGCGGAGTGGACGGTGAAAAAGTACGCATTGCGGCGAGTAGCGGTCACACGATTGAGAAGTAATTAGTAAACACAGGTCGCGGTCGATAAGCATCGCGTCGACGATTCACGAGGATTGAGATGGCAGCAAGGTTAAAAGAACGTTATCAGGCTGAAGTCGCGCCGGCGATTGCCAAAGAGTTTGGGATTAAGAACCGGATGGCGATTCCACGCGTCGAAAAGATCGTGATCAATATGGGAATGGGCGAAGCAATTGCGAACGCCAAGATTTTGGACACCGCGGCAGACGAGATTCGCGCCGTGACTGGTCAAAAGCCGGTGATCACCAAAGCCAAGAAGTCGATCGCGTCCTTCAAATTGCGCCAGGGAATGCCCATTGGCGTGATGGTCACTTTGCGCGGTGACCGCATGTATGAATTTCTCGACCGCTTTGTCTCGGTTGCGTTGCCTCGCGTTCGTGACTTTCGTGGCGTCTCACCTAAAGCCTTTGATGGTCGCGGGAACTACACGATTGGTGTTCGTGAGCAATTGATCTTTCCGGAGATAGATTTCAACAAGGTCGACAAGCTGCGAGGTATGAACATCTCGATCGTGACTACTGCTCGCGATGACGAGCAGGCTCGCGCGCTTTTGAAGGGATTGGGAATGCCGTTCCGGCAATAGGGCAGATGTCAGAGGCCAGATGTCGGATGTCAGCATTTGGTCCTGAGAGAATAACTAACATCCAACATCTAGTGACTGGTAACTGATATATGGCAAAGAAATCAATGATTGCGAAAGCAGCGCGCAAGCCGAAGTTTGCGGTCCGCGCTTACACTCGCTGCAAACGATGCGGTCGTCCCCGCGCTTACTTGCGCAAGTTTAACTTGTGTCGCATCTGCTTTCGACAGTTGGCGCTGGAAGGACAGATCCCCGGCGTTGTGAAATCAAGTTGGTAAGAGAACAGATGTCGCGTGTGAGAGCTGGTTCCGCCGGCTTTGCAAGAACGCCTGACATCCGACAGCTAGCATCTGGAGTTTTGAGTAATGACTGATCCTATTGCCGATATGTTGACGCGCATCCGCAATGCCATCGCGGCAAAGCACTCTCGCGTAGATATTCCGGCCTCTAAACTGAAGCTTGAAATCGCCCGCATTCTGAAAGAAGAGGGCTATATCAATAACTTTGTCATCAAGGGCGAAGGCCTCAAGCGCAGCATACGAATTTTCCTTCGCTATGACGCGCGCGGGACGTCGTCGATTACGCACCTTGAGCGAGTGTCGAAACCGGGCCGTCGCGTGTATATCGGTTCGAGCGAGATTCCCAAAGTGCTCGGTGGGTACGGCGTCAACATCGTCTCTACTTCCAAGGGATTGATGAGCGGGAAGGCCGCCAAGCGTGAAAACGTTGGCGGAGAACTGTTAGCGCAAATTTATTAAGATCACGATGAGCGCAGCTGGCCAGGGATTTTCATCCTTCCGCCTTCCGCCTTCATCCTTGAGGTTATTATGTCGCGCATAGGAAAGAAACCGATTACGTTGCCGAAGGGCGTCAGCGTCACGATCCGTGAGCAAGAGCTGGAAGTGAAGGGACCGAAAGGCGTTCTCAAGACCCCGGTTCCTTCCGGGATTGTGTTCGAGCAGGAAGGCGAAGCACTGGTTGCGAAGCGTTCGTCCGACGATCTCGCGGCGTTGCATGGGCTGGCTCGGGCGCTGGCGAATAACGCCGTGGTTGGCGTCACCGAAGGGTTTACCAGGCAGATGGACGTCGTTGGCGTTGGCTATAAGGCCGACGTGCAGGCCAAGAGGATTGTGTTCTCACTCGGCTATTCCCACCCGATTGAATTTCCTTTACCCGACGGCGTTGAGGCTAAAGCCGAGCGTTTGCCGACGAAGAGTAGTATTCAGCAATACCAAACGACATTGACGCTTTCGAGTATTGATAAACAGAAACTGGGCCAGGTCGCGGCGGAGATGCACAAGCTTCGCAAGCCCGACGCCTACAAGGGAAAAGGCATTCGTTATGCGGATGTCGCGATTAAGCTGAAACCCGGCAAGACCGGCAAATAACCGGGCAAGTAATTGCCGGTTGCAATCGTTGATTGGAAACCGGAGTTAAAGGACGGATTGCAATTGCTACCAGGCAATCGGCAATCGCGAATGAGACTATGGCACATACGGACAGAGCAGCAGTGCGAGAGGCGATTCACAGACGCATTCGTCGCAAAGTCAGAGGTACTACCGAGCGACCGCGGCTCGCGATTTATCGCAGCCTGAATCACATCTATGCGCAGGTGATTGACGATCGAGAGGGATTGACCCTCGTCTCCGCGGCTACGACTGAGAAGGACTTGCGCGGCGGTACCGGTGGCAATATCGAGGCCGCACAGCGCGTGGGTAAGGCGATTGCCGACCGCGCACTGGCAAAGGGTATCGAGCAGGTCGTGTTCGATCGCGGGGGTTATCTTTATCACGGTCGCATCAAGGCGTTAACCGATGCAGCTCGCGAGGCCGGGCTTAACAAAAATGAAGCTGCTGAGGCAGAAGACAATTCCGGTGAAGACAACTCCGGCGAGAACAAAGAGTAATGAGACAACCTAAACAACGTATTCCCGCGCAGGGACTCGACCTAAAAGATACGGTGATCTCAATTAATCGCGTCACCAAAGTTGTGAAGGGCGGTAAGAACCTTTCATTCGCCGCGCTGGTGGTAGTTGGCGACGAGAGTGGCCATGTTGGCTTTGGCACTGGCAAAGCCCGCGAAGTGCCGCTGGCAATCAAAAAAGGAATTGAGTCGGCTAAGAAAAACCTGATCCGAGTTCCACTGATCGGCAATACTCTGCCCCATCAGTTGATTGGAAAGTTCGGTGCCGGACGCGTTATGGTAAAACCGGCGTCGCAGGGAACCGGCGTCATCGCCGGCGGCGCAGTGCGCGCGGTGATGCAGGCGGTCGGTGTTCACGACGTGCGCACAAAAGTGTTGGGCTCCACGAACCCCCATAATGTGGTGCGGGCGACGTTTGATGCGCTGCTGCGAATGAAGGATCCGATGGAGTTGGCGCGGCTGCGTGGCAAGCAAGTCGAAGACATGTAGACGAAGTTGTCAGATGTTAGATGTTAGTGGTGAGGGATTATGCCGAGAACAGCAAAGAGTGATACCGCAAAGGCCAGGAAGAAGTCGGCGAACAGTAACGCCGCGAGTGGCGGAACTATTCAAATTCAGTACTATCGGAGTTTCATCGCGACCCCGAAGACTCACAAGACGATGGTTCGAAGCTTGGGATTGACCAAGCTCAATCAAATCGTTGTGCGACCGGATAACGCCTCAACCAGAGGCGCCGTAGCGAAAATTCCACACCTGCTGCGTATCGTTGAGTAATACTTTTATTGTAGCAAAACGGAGTTAGACAATGTCCATCAGTTTGAACAGCATTCGACCCGCCGAAGGATCCACTCACAAGAAAAAGCGTGTAGGCAGAGGTCCAGGATCGGGCAAGGGAAAAACCTCTTCGCGCGGCGAGAAAGGACAAAAATCTCGCTCGGGCTATTCGGCTAAGATCGGTTTTGAAGGCGGCCAGATGCCTTTGCATCGTCGTCTGCCAAAGCGCGGCTTCACCAATATTTTCAAGAAGCGCTGGCTGGAAGTAAGCCTGGCCGCACTCGATCGCGCTTTTGAGGCGAATGAAGAAGTCACTCCGGAATTGCTGCACGAGCGCGGAATTATTAAGAAAGCGAAACACGATGTGGTCGTGTTGGGCAATGGCGATTTGTCGAAAGCCCTGCGCATCTCAGCCCATCGCTTTACGAGGAGCGCGAAAGAGAAGATTGAGAAGGCGGGGGGCGCCGCGGTTGAGATTGGTGGTTAGTTAATCGAGCGCCGCACAGAAAGACCAGTATGGAAAAATTTCTAGCCGCTGTTCGCAATATGTTTACCGTGCCGGACCTGCGCCGGCGCATCTTTTTTACTTTGGGTCTGCTCGCAATCTATCGACTCGGTGCGCATGTTGGCGCCCCAGGTATTAACAAGGATCGTCTTGATCAGGTCTGGCAGGATGTTGCGGGAACACTGCTGGGCGTCCTCGACCTCTTTTCAGGCGGCAACTTCCGGACAATCTCGATTTTCGCCCTCGGCGTAACGCCTTACATCACGGCCTCAATTATTCTGCAGTTGATGACGGTCGTTTATCCGGCGCTCAAGAAGCTTCAGGAAGAAGGCGAGATGGGTCGCCAGAAGATCAACCAATGGACGAGGTATCTGACGGTTGTGCTGGCGTGTATTCAAACTTCTTTCGTTGCTCATTGGCTGCAGGTTAATGGTGTGGGCGCGCCGACTTGGGGTTTTCTGCTGACGACAATGCTGACGCTTACGACGGGAACTGTCTTCGTAATGTGGCTGGGTGAGCAAATTACGGAACGCGGGGTTGGCAACGGGATTTCACTGCTGATTTTTGCCGGCATCGTGATTGGATTGCCGAGTGGGGTGCAACAGGTTTTCGAGAGAGTACGCGGCGGTGATACGCTCGAGATAATGGGTGTCCTTGGCTTGCTCGTGGCGATGATTGCGATCATTGCCTTCGTAGTTTTTGTCGAAGCAGCCCGTCGGAAGGTGCCAGTCAGCTATGCCAAACGGCATGTTGGTCGCCAACTGGTTGGTGGTCAACAGACGACCATGCCACTGAAAATCAACATGGGTGGCGTGATTCCGGTGATCTTCGCGTCGTCAGTGTTGTCGATGCCGCAGAGTCTATTCGCTGCGTTTCCCCCTGCCGATCAAAATTCGAACTGGGCCAAGGTCTATAACTTCTTCCAAACTTTTCATGCGAGCGATCCCTACTACGAACTAGTCTTCCTGGCGTTGATTATGTTCTTTACCTTCTTCTACGTTTCGATCGTTTTCAATGTGGAAGAAGTGGCTGATAACCTGCGCAAGCACGGTGGGTTCATGCCTGGTATTCGGCCAGGACGCGCGACGGCTGAGTACCTGAACGGTATTCTTACGCGACTTACCGTCGTCGGTGCGATCTACCTGGCGCTGGTGGCTTTCGTTCCGCAGTTCATGTTGAGCGGATTCAAAGTGGCGCGGCTCCCGCTCATTGGCAATTGGCTGGATACTTTTGTCAGTACTACTCCTTTTCTCACTTGGATCCCAACGGGCATGGGATATCAGTTTTACTTCGGTGGAACTTCGCTGCTGATTCTGGTAGGCGTCGCGATGGATACAGTCGCGCAGATCGAAGCCCAGCTGGTGATGAGAAACTACGAGGGCTTCCTTGGTAGCGGCGGACGGTTGCGAGGGCGGAGAGCGTGAGTTTGGGCCCGCTGTCGATGTCAGCCCTAATCAGTTACGGGCATTATCCGAATAATCCCTGACTCTTATGTCGAAGATCATCGTGCTGATGGGTGCGCCTGGTGCCGGAAAAGGCACGCAGGCGCGTTTGCTTCAGGAGAGACTCAATCTTCCGCAAATTTCGACCGGGGACATTTTTCGCGCGCTAAAGAAAGAGCACACGCCGCTTGCGGACGAGGTTCGGAGCATCATGGAGGCCGGCCGGCTAGTGCCTGACGAGGTCACTATTCAACTCGTTAAAGAACGTACGAATGACGACGATAGCAAGGCAGGATATATTCTTGATGGCTTTCCGCGCACCACCGCTCAGGCGGCGATGCTTGAACGGTTGGCTAAAGAGCAGGGACACATGCTTCAGGCGATTGAGATTGACGTTCCCAAAGAGTTATTGATAAAGAGGATGATTGGTCGTCGTAATTGTCCCGTTGGTGGCGAAATTTACAACCTGTATTTCAAACCGCCGAAATCTGAGAACGTTTGCGACCTGCACACCGAAGCGCAGCTCCAACAGCGAGCCGATGACAATCCAGAAACGGTGCAGGCGCGGCTGACGACTTATGAAGAACTAACCAGACCGCTGCTCGATTATTACGGTAAGGCCGGAGTGCTGAACGTTGTTGACGGCAACCGCAGCCCCGAAGAAATTTACGACGAAATCGAGAAGTTGGTCGTTGGTGAAGCCGATTTGGCAGGCCGTAGTAATTAATGATTATCGGTAAGTCTAAAAAAGAGATCGAGAAGATGCGGGCTGCTGGTCAGCTTGTTGGGAGTGTGCTCCAGGAATTGAGGAAGATGGCGCAACCTGGAGTCTCGACACTTGAAATTGATAGGGCTGCCGAAAAGATGATTCGGGATGCCGGCGCGCTGCCAACTTTCAAGGGGTATCACGGTTTTCCTTACTCGATTTGTGCTTCTGTCAATGACCGGGTGGTTCATGGTTTTCCCTCGGATTACCGACTCAAGGACGGCGATATTTTTTCGATCGATTGCGGCGTGACGCTGGGGGGTTTTGTCGGTGATACCGCAACGACGGTCCCGGTAGGTACAGTCTCGGTGGAATTGCTGGAACTCATCAAGGTTACGGACGAGTCGCTCGAACGCGCGATCCAGCAATGCTGGCCGGGAAAAAGACTCGGTGATATTGGCTGGGCAGTTCAGGAGCATGCCGAGGCACGCGGCTATTCCGTAGTCAGGGAGTACGTCGGGCACGGTATCGGGCGGAAAATGCATGAAGATCCTCAGATACCGAATTATGGCAAGCCGGGTCAGGGGCCGAAGATCAAGTCAGGGTATGTTTTTGCAGTCGAGCCAATGATCAATCTGGGAACACATCACACCAAGGTTTTGGCCGATGGCTGGACCGTGGTCACCGTTGACGGACGAGCGAGTGCCCACTCAGAGCACACAATCGCAATAACCGATGAGGGACCGGAAGTACTTACCAGGGTGCTATCGGTGGCCGAACCCGAGGTGGCGACAGCTAACAGGGTTGGGCTGTAACTGGCGCAGGCACCGCAGCTTGGCAAAGGCAAAGTCGCGTGTTACTATTCGCAGTTTATCAGAACAGACAAATTCCATTCTGAGAGGATATGGCGAAGGAAGAGGCTATAGAAGTCATGGCGAAGGTGCTTGAGACTTTGCCTAACGCCATGTTTCGCGTTGAGTTGGAAGAGAGCCAGCACCAGGTGCTTGCGCACATCTCGGGCAAAATGCGCAAGCATTTTATTCGTATCCTGCCTGGTGACAGAGTGCTGGTTGAGCTTTCGCCCTATGATTTGAATCGGGGTCGCATAACCTACCGATACAAGTAGATTCCCCTGCGGCTAAAATCGACTGAAGGGTTCGAGGTTACGTTATGAAGGTCCGTGCGTCAGTAAAAAAGATGTGTGACAAGTGCAAAGTCATCCACCGTCGCGGCGTGGTGCGCGTTATCTGCGTCAACCCAAAGCATAAACAGCGGCAGGGATAAGGAATTGGTCAGGAGCTCTCCTGAGACCTTGGTAATCAGAATTTTGGAGCATAAATAAAAATGGCACGAGTAGCTGGTGTCGATCTTCCGCCGAACAAGCGAGCAGAAGTCGGGCTGACATACATTTATGGAATCGGGCGATCGCGCGCAAGTTCGGTACTCAAAGAAGCCGGAGTCAATCGGGATACTCGCGTCCGAGATCTTAACGAAGAAGAGCTGATCCGTATCAGGGCTGTGCTCGAAGCCCAGGGAGAAATCGAGGGTGACCTGCGCAAGCGCGTTCAGATGGACATCAAGCGCTTGATGGACATTGGTTGCTACCGCGGACTCCGCCACCGACGTTCATTGCCGGTACGAGGACAGCGGACGCATACAAACGCCCGTACGCGCAAAGGCCCACGTCGTGCAACCATCGCGAAGAAGAAAGCACCAGGCAAAAAATAAGTGATCAAGTTCGTCGCCAGTTTCAGAACCTTGCACGCGGCGGCCGACTCCTGAGGAATCTATGGCTAAAACAGGCGGAAAAAAGAAAGTCTTTCGAAAGAAAGAGAAGAAAAACATTCCCGTGGGTGTGGCCCACGTGGCAGCCTCTTTCAATAATACGATGATTTCGATTACGGACCTCGATGGCAATCTGGTTGCGCAGTCATCGGCTGGCGCACGTGGGTTCCGGGGATCGCGTAAAGGCACTCCCTTCGCGGCGCAGCAAGCAGCCTACGAGGCCGCACGTAAAGCGCACGAAGCCGGCATGCAGCAGTGTGAAGTTCGCGTTAAGGGACCAGGCGGTGGTCGCGAGTCGGCGATCAGAGCAATCGCTAATGCGGGGATTCGAGTCACCACGATTCGTGATACGACGCCGATTCCGCACAATGGTTGCCGTCCGCCCAAGCGACGCAGAGTTTAAGTAGCAACGATTGGCAATTGCCACGAATCGATCTGGCTTTTAAAAATTTGAATTGATCAACCTAAAGGACGAAGGGTCAGCGCTCAAACTGCATATCAGTTCTCAAATTTGAGATCTCAGGTAAGGGAAAGCGCAGCCTGTAAACTTTTCCGTCTAACAGACTGGAGGCAGAAAACACTTGGCTAGGTATAGAGATGCGGTGTGCCGTTTGTGCCGCCGCGAAGGTGCAAAACTTTTTCTTAAGGGTGACCGGTGCTACAAGCCGTCCTGTCCCATTGAAAAACGCGGTACTCAGCCGCCAGGACAGCATGGCAATTCCATGAGACGCGGCAAGGCCTTGGTTGGTTATGGCCAGCAGCTGCGCGAGAAGCAGAAGGTCAAGCGAATCTACTTCATCCTCGAAGGCCAGTTCCGTAACTACTTTGAGCGGGCCGCTCGCATGAAAGGAATCACGGGTGAGAACCTGTTGTTCCTGCTCGAGCGTCGGCTGGACAATACCGTTTACCGCGCCGGTTTTTCGACCTCGCGCCGGCAAGCGCGCCAACTGGTTAACCACGGGCATATCGAGGTTAACGGTCGCAAAGTGGATATTCCTTCATATCAAGTCAAGGCCGGGGACTTGGTTGGCGTCAAGGACGCAAGCCGCAAGAACCCCCATGTGGAAGGTGCCTGGCAGACGGCATCAGGACGCGGACGTCCGTCATGGGTTTCTGCTGACGGTGGCGCTGATATGACGGCACGAGTAACGGGACTACCGACGCGTGACGATATCGACCGCTTGATAAATGAGCAGCTCATCGTTGAGCTTTATAGCAAGTAAGAACAACTGCGAGTGTCCGGCATACTGTCGGCCCGCAGCTAACAGCAATTCTAATCGGGACTAAAGCTATGGCTATGGATCAAAATAATCTTTGGACAGGTTTTCAGATGCCGCGTCGTTTGGCGGCTGATACGGAAACACTTACAGAACGGTACGGTCGCTTCTCGGCCCAGCCTTTTGAGCGCGGTTTTGGAACTACAGTCGGCAACTCTCTTCGTCGGGCGCTGCTGTCTTCAATCGAAGGCGCCGCAATCACCGCAGTAAAGATTGAAGGGGTGGAGCACGAGTTTTCCTCAATCACCGGGGTGGTTGAAGATGCTACCGACGTCATCCTGAATTTGAAGCAGGTACCTTTTAAGCTGCACGGCAACGAACCCAAGACTTTGAGAATTTCAAAAGAAGGCGCGGGTGAAGTAACGGCAGCAGACATCGAAGCGGACGCAGATGTGGAAGTGCTGGACGACAGCGTTCATATTGCCACTGTCGGTGATGGCGGATCACTGAAGATCGAAATGCGGTTGAAACGCGGCCGCGGTTACGTTTCAGCTGATAGGAACTTCGATGAAGACCTTTCCCTCGGATATATTCCGATCGATTCGGTGCACACCCCGGTAAAGAAGGTCAACTACACGGTGGAAGCTGCTCGTCTCGGACAGAACACCGAGTTTGATAAGCTCACGATCGAAGTTTGGACCGACGGTTCGGTAAAGCCGGAAGATGGCATCGGGTTGGCTGCAAAGCTAATTAAGGACCACATGTCCATCTTTATTAATTTTGAAGAGGACACGGACGATTTTGCTTACTCCAAAATGGAGCGGCCACCGCTGCCAAGAAACGATCAGCTCGATCGTTCGGTGGATGAGTTGGAGTTATCGGTGCGCTCCTACAATTGTCTGAAGAATGCAGACATCAGAACGATCCGTGACCTGGTTCAACGCACGGAGCGAGAGATGCTGGCCACGAAAAACTTCGGCAAGAAGTCCCTAAACGAAATCAAAGAAATCCTTCAGGGGATGGGTCTCGATTTCGGCATGGAGTTCGACGAGCAGGGTAATCCAATCCCGGGTTCGGGCGGTCGTGACGGCGTCGATGCTTCTGAGTTTGGTGACGACGACGAGAATGAAATATAGACGGCACCGATTACACCGTAATCTTTTAAACGACAACAGAATCCTGGAAGAAGAGTCATGCGGCATTTGAAGGCACATCGCAAACTGGGTCGGACTACGGAGCATCGCATGTCAATGCTCCGCAACCTGGCCGTTTCACTGATCAACTCTCGATCAGATCGAATCGTCACCACGCTTCCGAAGGCGAAAGAGCTTCGGCCTTTCATCGAGAAGGCAATTACGTTGTCTCGGAAGGCGCGCGGACTGGAAGGTGACGGAGCAGCTGCGCAAGCACTACACCTGCGACGGCAGGCTGCGGGTTATTTCCACGCCGGCAACACCACGCATGCAGCACTGACCGGCAAGCGTGGTCAGTTGCGTCCCGCTCGTACTGCTGGAGTGGCCGCACTCAAGCGCTTGTTCGATGAGCTCGGCGAACGCTATCAAGATCGTCCGGGTGGCTATACGCGCATTCTAAAACTCGGTTATCGCGCTGGTGATAATGCTGAGTTGGCCATCATTGAGTTGGTTGATAACCCGCGTGAACTGGAAGCCATTGAGAACGCCAAAAAGCGAAGTCGTCATACACCACCTAAGAAGAAAAAATCAGCAGGCCGGAAAGCCGGCGCACCGGTGGCCGAGAAAGAGGGCACTGACGAGGCGATAGAGAGCGTGGAAGCCTCGGCGCCAACTGAAGCTCCCGCGGTTGACGAGCCGAAGTCGGAAGGTGATACGGAGGGAGCAAAGTAAGGACTCGAGCGACTGCTCGCGCGAGTTGCTGCATGAAGCTCGCGGATGTCACTTCAAGGCCCCAATCGACCGCCAGAAGGGTCTTTTGGGGCTAAACACTTATTAGGGATTTGAGCCTTGAGACAAACCGCTGCAGCAGAGAAAACCATGAACGATGAAGGCCCAAAGGCAGGTCCAGACCACCGACCAGAAGAAAACGAGCCACTCGAGCGAAGTGGAAAAGACAGACGACGAGCTCGCAAAGGAACGCGTCCTGAAGCTTCCATCAACATGGACGAGTTGCGAGAGTTAATTGACCTGGTGCGCGCGAATGGTCTGGCGGAGTTTGAGCTCGAGCATCACGGGTTTCACGTTAGGTTGCGTCGCGAGGAAGCACCACGACAGCGCGCTGAAATGGAGCCGGAAACCTCCGGCGGGGCTTTTAGCTCCGATCGAACGCACGGTGGAGAGATTAGCGCCGTGGCTCTGAGGCCTCCCACTTCTGCCAGCCCCGCTCATCCGGGGGCGTCGGCTGAGAGCGCGGCTTCAGAGGATCTGGACCTACACATTCTTACGTCACCAATAGTAGGAACGTTCTATCGCTCACCATCGCCGACCGCCGACGTCTTTGTAAAAATTGGCAGCACGGTGGAGGCTGAGACGGTCGTTTGCATCATCGAAGCTATGAAGCTGATGAACGAGATTCAAGCGGAAACAGCAGGCGAGGTAGTGAAGATCTACGTAGAGAACGGCCAGCCCGTCGAGTATGGGCAGCCGCTCTTCGGAATTAAGAGATAGTTTCCAAAGTTTGAACGTCCAAAGCCCACGTCCTACTACCGGACTCGGACTTTGGACGTTAGATTTTTGAGTGAGTTCGGTTATGAGTTCGGGTATCCGAAAATTCAAAAAGATCCTGATCGCAAATCGCGGCGAGATTGCCTGCCGGATCATCTGGACCTGTAAGGAGATGGGGATCCGGACGGTGGCAGTGCACAGCGATGTTGACCGCGATTCGCTGCATGTGCGCTACGCTGATGAGGCGGCTTGCATTGGGCCAGCACCTTCGGCGCAAAGTTATTTGAACATTCCGGCAATCATCAGCGCGGCAGAGATTTTCAATGTTGATGCGATTCACCCGGGATACGGATTCCTGGCAGAGTCCTCTTACTTTGCCGAAATCTGTGAAGCCTGCAACATCAAGTTCGTTGGTCCTCGTGCGGGTACGATCAGATTGATGGGAGATAAGGTTGAAGCGCGACGGGCGATGGCAGCGGCGGGACTGCCTATTCTGCCGGGAAGTCCTGAGCCGATCGAGTCGGAAGAGGAAGGTCTCAAGCTGGCTCGCGAGATTGGCTTTCCAGTGATCGTGAAGGCTTCTGCGGGTGGTGGCGGTCGCGGCATGCGCATCGTGCGCACAGAATCGGAACTTGGTCCGGCACTTGAAACCGCGTCCAATGAAGCAGCCGCTGCCTTCAAAGACGGCAGTGTCTACATCGAGCGATACGTTGAAAATCCCCGTCACATTGAGATCCAGATCCTGGCTGACGAGTATGGCGAATGTATTCATCTTGGCGAGCGCGAGTGCTCAATTCAGCGACGTCATCAGAAACTGCTCGAAGAAGCCCCCTCGCCGGTCTTAACACCTGAGTTACGCAATCAGATGGGCGACGCCGCGGTGGCCGCTTGCAAGAAATTGGGATACCAAAGTGCCGGCACGGTTGAGTTTCTCCTGGACCAGGACAACAAGTTCTACTTCATGGAGATGAACACGCGCATTCAGGTCGAGCACGCAG
Source organism: Pyrinomonadaceae bacterium (assembly GCA_041744295.1). GTDB lineage: Bacteria > Acidobacteriota > Blastocatellia > Pyrinomonadales > Pyrinomonadaceae > PSRF01. The sequence continues at coordinate 19,644 of JBGTLE010000046.1, forward strand.
TAACCGAGATGGTTACTCTCGCCGATATCGTGCGTAATCAGATTCGGATTGCCGAGGGCGAGACGCTCGGTTATACGCAGGATGATCTGCTGATCGTTGGACATGCGATTGAGTGTCGCATCAACGCCGAGAACCCGGAAACATTCGCGCCCTCGCCTGGTTTGATCACGGCCTTCAACCTGCCTGGCGGACCCGGTGTTAGGGTCGACACTTACGTCTATGCAGGTTACCGTGTGCCGCCCTTTTACGACTCGATGATCGCTAAAGTGATCGTCCATGCGCGTACTCGGGAACTCGCAATCGCCCGTATGAAGCGAGCTCTGGAGGCCATGGTAATCGAGGGGATAAAGACGACCATTCCCTTGCACTTGAAGATCATGGACGATCCGAAGTTCCGTGCCGGCGATATCTCTACCAGTTTTATGGAGTATTTTCTGGAACAAAACAGCGGAAAGAAGACCAGAAGTCAGGATGGAGTGGTAGCGCTAGCGGGATAAGCCCTGTGCGGTTGCCGTTTGCGGCTGAGATGCCTATAATAACCGACTTTTCTGTGGCGAGAGTTATCGCCTGAGGGACACACAAAATGCCATACGCGATTATTAGAACCGGTGGAAAACAATTCGTGGTCGAGGAAGGCCACACGCTGCGCATTCCTTCGCTGGCCGCTGAGGCCGGAAAGTCGGTTGAGCTGAGCGCTCTGGTTTCGGGCAAGGACGGCGAGACCGTCATCGGAGCGGCAAAAGTCTCGGCCACCGTTGTCGATCATGGACGCGCAGCGAAGATAGTGATTTTCAAGAAGAAGCGCCGCAAACACTATAAGCGCAAGCAGGGGCACCGGCAGGGGTTCACGACGATAAAGATCGACTCCATCGGATAGACGCAATCATCAAGGTGCGAGTATGTGTTGAAGCTTGCGCAGCTCAGTCTTGTCACCCGCATTCATAACCGGAGTTTAGAAAATGGCACACAAAAAGGGAGTTGGCTCTTCTCGGAATGGTCGCGACTCAAACTCGCAGAGATTGGGTCTTTAAAAGTTTGGTGGTGAACATGTTCTTGGCGGCAATATTTTGGCACGCCAGCGCGGTACCAAGTGGAAACCCGGAAAGAACGTCGGCCGTGGTAAGGACGATACGCTCTTTGCTTTGATCGAGGGTGTAGTCAAATTTGAAGACAAGGGCCGGACGGGAAAGTTCATTAGCGTCTACCCAAGGGAGCAGGCGTCCTCGTCATAGTATTTGAAATTAACCACTTTTATTACGCGACGCCTACGCCAGCAATTGCGCGAGGGGCGTCGCTTTCACTTTAAGTTTTAGTTTTAATGTTTATTGATCGCGCCAAGATTAAGATCCGAGGAGGAAACGGGGGCAACGGTGTAACCGCTTTTCGGCGGGAGAAGTTTGTCCCTCGTGGTGGTCCGTCAGGCGGTGATGGTGGTCGTGGTGGGGACGTTTGGCTGGTGGCCGATTCCTCTCTCAACACCTTGCTGCACCTTCGCTACAACCCTCTTCACGCGGGCGGTCGTGGCCTTCACGGTGAGGGCTCGAACAGGTCGGGTCACAACGGAGAGGATGTTGTTGTTCGGGTGCCAGTGGGCACACAGATATTCGACCCGGCGACGAGTGAGCTTTTGCAGGATCTCGCGAGCGACGGTGCTCGTTGGCTTGCGGCCCGCGGTGGACGAGGCGGTTTTGGTAATTCGCACTTCGCTACTTCGACGAATCGTGCGCCTCGCTATCATCAAAGTGGCGGCGAGGGAGAAGAACTGGAGTTGCAATTAGAGTTGAAGCTCTTAGCCGACGTCGGACTCGCAGGATTCCCGAACGCCGGCAAGTCGACATTTATCTCCACCGTCTCGGCAGCTAAACCAAAGATCGCCGACTATCCGTTTACGACGTTGGAGCCGAATCTGGGAGTGGTCGACCTGGGTGACTTTCAGACGTTTGTTATCGCCGACATCCCGGGGCTGATCGAAGGTGCGCATCGGGGCGCCGGTCTCGGTGATCGATTTCTGCGCCACATTGAACGAACTAAGTTATTGCTGCACCTGGTCGACGTTTCGTCAGTGTCCGGACGCGATTCGGTTTCGGACTATCAGACGGTTAATCGCGAGTTAGCGGCATACAATCCCGAGCTTGCCGCGCGGCCGCAGTTTGTTGTTGCTACCAAAATTGATGCGCTGCAGGAACCAGAGCGTCTGGAATCGCTGAAGCTGCAAGCTGAAAGAGATCAGAAACCGTTTTTCGCGATCTCATCAGCAACAGGCGAAGGAGTTCGTCCCTTGGTCAATGCAGTTGCGGGAAAGCTTCGCGAGCTCAACGAGTTGGCCCGAGAGCAGCTGGCGGTTGTCGAATTGACGCTGTCGGAATAAGTCCGATTCAAAGGGTGATGTCTCAACGAAAACGAATTGCTCTGTACGGTGGCACATTCGATCCCGTCCATAACGGTCATCTGGAAGTTGCTCGCAGAACGATTGAGCTGTTTGAGTTTTCAGAGCTGGTGTTCGTGCCGGCCAGGCAAGCGCCACATAAACTTGAGCGCGAGGTGACGCCGCCGCTACATCGTTACGCGATGTTGGCATTGGCTACCCAGGAGGATCCGCAACTGCGGATCTCGACATTCGAGCTCGACGCTCCGGATCGGCGTTACACGATCGATACGCTTAGGCATTTTCGATCCTTGTTTAGGGAATCTCAGGAGCTGTTTTTTATCATGGGAGCTGACTCCTGGAGTGAGATCACCACATGGCGAGACTGGTACGGATTGCTGCAGACAGTCAATGTGATTGTGGTAACTCGTCCGGGCTATGTGATCGAAGCTGCTTCAGACAAACCGGATAATCCGGTTTCGTTTGCGGACGTCAGAGGTTGGCAGGGCGAACGAATCGCCCGGCTTTTTGCGGAAGGAACTGGCCCGCGCGTTTTCGTTACCGACATAGCAATGGTTGATGTTTCAGCCACGGCTGTTCGCGAAATGAGGCGTGCCGGACGTGACGAGTTGCTGGAGGAATTGGTCCCCGAAACGGTGGCTGATTACATTAAGAAATACGGTCTCTACAAGAATTCGAATGAAAACTAATTCAACTGCCAAGGAACAAGCGCTGAATCCAAGCCCCGCACCACGTCCGCAGACGGCGGTTGCTGAAGTATCCGAAGAAGAGCTGGATGGACGAGTCATCACCGCCTTGCAAGCCGCCAGCGACAAACAGGCGCTGCATACCGTCGTGTTGGATCTGCGTGAGATCGCGAGCTTTACCGACTATTTCGTGATCACTAGCGGAAAAAACGAGCGACAGGTACAGGCCATTGCCGATGAGATATCTGAGACGCTTAAGCGTGACGGCTCACCGGCGGCGCGGGTAGAGGGTTACAAGACGGCGGAATGGATACTGCTCGACTGCGGCGATTTTGTGGTCCACGTCTTCGAGGAGAAGGCCCGCAGTTTCTACGATCTCGAAAGACTTTGGCGCGAGTCCAAGCGGGTTAGTCTGCCGCCTGACATCGCCGGCGAAACCGAAGGCTCGTTCGAGAAGTGAATCGCGTGATAGAGATCTTTGCCGAGTCAGAAGCGATGAGTGAGGCGGTGGATCTCGCGCAGCGAGTGGCTGCGACTGACGCGAATGTTTTGATAACTGGCGAGTCCGGAGCGGGCAAGGACGCACTGGCATTTTTTATTCACACGCAATCAGCCCGCGCCGATCAAGCGTTTGTGAAGATCGATTGTGCGACGCTGCCAAGTGACCTGCTCGAAGCAGAGCTATTTGGTTATGAGCGCGGGGCCTTCACCAGCGCTACTGACGCCAAGCCCGGCCGGCTCGAGGCCGCGCACAAGGGAACCTTGGTGCTGGATGAAATCGCGTACCTGACGACGGATTCGCAGGCAAAACTTTTGCGCGTGATCGAGACGAGACAGTTCGAGCGGTTGGGAGGACGAAGTACAATTAACGTTGACGCGCGTTTGATAGCTTTGACGAACGTCAACTTGAGTAAAGCCGTTAAGCGTCGCAATTTTCGGGAAGATCTTTACTACCGCCTGAACGTCCTCCACATTCATGTGCCACCGCTCAAGGAGCGGACAAAAGATTTGCCGCACCTGATTCGTTCATTTATGACGTCGTACGGTAGTAAGCACGGGCGTACGGCCGATGAGATTACTGCTGAAGCAATGGCGCTGCTGGCCGAGTACGAGTTTCCAGGCAATGTGAGGGAACTCAGCAACACCATCGAGCGCGCCATTATCGTTTCCGCAGGCAACCGAATCGAAGTTACCGACTTGCCGGAATCCGTTCGGGCGGCGGTGCAACTGCAGCGTCGAAAGGCCAGCCCACAGACGTTGGCGGATCTTGAAGCTGATTACGTCCGCGAAACTTTGCTGGCAACAAAAGGGAACAAGACGGAAGCTGCACGGATTCTCGGAATCAGCCGGAAGAACTTGTACGAGCGTTTGGCGAGGATGGGGAGGGAAGGGATAGGGGATGAAGGATGAAGCAAGCACGTTACGGGCATTCTCGCGGGTGAGCGTTTTGGTTTGCCAGGGTTCTTAGCAACGATGCGCTTGCACTTCATCTGGCCAGGAAAGACGAGAAACGCTCAGCTCCGAGCATTGTTCGAAGATTATCTGAAGCGTCTCTCCCACTTTGCTCGTTGTGAGACCACAGAGTTGCGGATGACGCCCGGCGGCGACACGAGGGCGGGCATCGATAGAGAATCCCAGCGCATCTCAGACGCTCTTTCAGATGACGATATTTCAGTGTTGCTTGACCCGGAAGGCAAAGAGTGGAGTTCGGAGGAGTTAGCTCGGCAGGTGCAGGAGTGGGAGAACCGGGGGATTAAGTCGGTAGCGTTTGTAGTTGGTGGACCCGACGGGGTCTCGCAGGAGCTTTTATCGCAAGTGAATAAGCGCTGGTCGCTCTCGCGCTTAACTTTGACACACGAAATGGCCCGAGTTCTTTTAGTGGAACAATTGTATCGGGCTTACGCAATTATTCACAGATTGCCTTACGTGAAGTGATTGCTTCCACCGGGGCAATTGCAGTCTTAAAACTGCGTAGCAAGAAGGGGTAGAGGAGCTGAACAAATGGACAAGAGAAAAGTGAAGTCATTTCGCGACAAGCTATCAGGACGTCGCGAAAGTTTGGTCGGTCAGGTGCAACAGGCCGAACGCTATAGTCGCGAGCGCGATGCGGAAGCGACACAGGATCCAGCCGACATGGCGGCCAATGCCTATACCAAGGAATTGCTCGTCTCCATGTCCGACAACGACCGGCGGTTATTGAATCTGATCGATGAGGCGCTGGTGAGAATTGAGGCCGCCGAATATGGAAAGTGCGTTCGCTGCGAAGAAGTACTTCCTGAGAAACGCCTCGACGCTGTGCCTTGGGCGCGTCATTGTGTGCGCTGCCAGGATCTTCATGAGCGCGGTCTCTTAAACGAAGACGACGAGTAACGGTTCTCAAATCAGACTGTGACATAATTGCGGCCTCCTGAACTAATGTTCGGGCGGCCGTCTTTTTTTTCAACTTCAGATCAGGACCCTTTAGTGATGCTCCTCACTCGCGCCGCTAACCTTCTTTACGATTCCGCACTAGCACTGCTTTATCCGCAAAGCTGTGCGGTGTGCAAGGGGCTCGTGGTAAAAAGATCTGATGGCATTGCGTGCTCGCGGTGTTGGGAGCAGGTCAAATTCCTAGCGCCATCGGAAACGATTTGTTGGAAGTGCGGAGCGCGAGCCACGGCGGCCGTGCTGCCGCTCACTCAGAAGCAGACGGAACAGGTTAGGTGTCGCAAGTGCGACCCTTACGAGTTTGACGCTGCTCGCGCTTGCGGCATGTACGAAGGCGCTTTGCGCGCCGCGGTGATTTCGTTAAAAAAGGAGCCATCTCTGTGCTCGCGTCTCAGTCACAAGCTGCGGGCGGCGCAATCACGATCTCCACTCGACACAGCCACCAGGATCATCCCTGTGCCGCTACACCCAAAACGGGAAAAGGCTCGTGGCTTTAATCAGGCAACCGTAATCGGTAATGAGCTCTCGCAGCTGGTTCATCTTCCGGTGGACGAGAAGAGTCTTGTGCGCGTGGCGCATTCAGAGCGGCACCGCGCCGGCATGGATGCCGCGGCCAGACGCGATTCAGTTGCGAAAGCGTTCGAGGTTCGTTATCCGCGTCTGGTTTCTGGGGAGCATATCCTTCTCGTCGATGATGTATTCACTACTGGCGCCACCGTTTCCGCATGTGGGAATGTTCTGCGCGCGGCCGGTGCTGCTGAAGTGCTCGTGCTTACTTTGGCAAGACCGCAGCGCTACTAGTTGAGCGCCGGTTGGCAAAATTGATTGCATCCTCTGTATGATGCGCTCATGAAAACCCTTTACCCTGTTATTGAACCGTTCAATACCGGTCGACTAAAGGTCTCGCCCGTCCATGAGATCTATTACGAGCAAGTCGGCAATCCAAACGGCCAGCCGGCAATATTTCTTCATGGTGGTCCCGGCGGCGGTCTGCATCCGGAGTATCGACAGTTTTTCGATCCGAAAGTCTATCGCGTCGTGCTTTTCGATCAGCGAGGTTCCGGACAAAGCACCCCGCACGCAAGCCTCGAGGAAAACACAACCTGGGATCTGGTTGCTGATATCGAGCGCATCCGCGAGCATCTGGGCATCGATCGTTGGTTGGTGTTTGGTGGCTCGTGGGGCAGTACGCTGTCGCTCGCGTACGCTGAAACTCATCCGGAGCGAGTCACCGCGCTGGTTCTGCGAGGCATCTTTCTTTGCCGGCCGAACGAGATTGGATGGTTTTACGAAGCCGGGCATGGGGCCTGTGCGATCTACCCGGATGTGTGGGAACAGTATGTGAGCGTTATTCCCGAAGCTGAGCGCTGCGACATGCTGGCCGCATATCATCGGCGATTGATGAGCGATGACGAAAAAGTCCAGCTTGAGGCCGCTAGAGCCTGGTCGATTTGGGAAGGTAGTACCTCAAAGCTGTTTCCCGATCCGGAACTGATTGACCACGCTGGTGAAGAGCACTTTGCACTGGCTTTGGCTCGTATCGAGTGCCATTACTTCGTTAACAACGCGTTCTTTCCTACGGACGATTTTCTTATCGAGAACGTCGACAAGATACGCCACATCCCGGGAGTGATCATTCAGGGGCGCTACGACGTGGTTTGTCC
>JBGTLE010000047.1:0-11546 GCA_041744295.1 Pyrinomonadaceae bacterium
AGTCTTACCGCTGAGCCGGCCGGACTGCGACTCACTGACCACGCCAGAAAGCTGTACAAAACCTGTCGCAACTTTCCCTGATCGGAAACTATCGTGGTGATTTCGGAAGCCAGGTCATACTCGACAATCACCTCTCGCTTATGAGCAAAGCGAGCGACACCAGCGCAGGATTGCCGTAGCGTTTCTCGCAGCGAGAACTCCTGCAAAAAAACTTCCGTTTGTCCTGCTTCCAACCGCGAGAGATCGACCAATTGGCTCAAACTCGTCTGCAGTTGCATTCCGGAGTCCTGAATCTTCTGGCAAAAACGACGTTGCGTCTCCGAGAGTTGTTCTTGGTCAAGTAGAATTTCGCTGAACCCAAGAATCGACGTCAGCGGCGTGCGCAACTCATGAGACATGCGCGCAAGGAACATCGACCGATAATGCGAAACGCGGCGCAACTCTCGATTGGCTTCCTCGAGTTCAGCCGAGCGCTGCTTTAATTGCTCGATCAGGTGCTCGACGCGGTAATTTTCGAGATCACCGTCGCCTGTTGGTTGTTGGTTTACTTCAGCGGGAATGCTGCTTGATCTGTCACCCATTGATTTCGACGGCCCGGCGGACGATTTGAGCCAATACTCATTCCGCCGAGATAAAAACTAAAATTTGTCGGTGGCATCAATATAGAACCGCGCAGAAGTGCTGTCAAAGTCCTGCTTCTTCATACTTGAAGCGTGCGCTATGATGCTTGTCAGGCGAAGCCTTCTCACTTTCGCATGAGTGAGTTAAGTAACAGCGATTCGAATCCCATGAACGGACAGATTACCGCCCATCCATTCGCGGAACTCCTGCGCGAAATTTCAAGTGCCACGCTCTCAGGCACGCTGCGAGTAGATCAAAACCAAGCCAAAGCGGTCGTTTATTTTGAAGCAGGCAGTCCTATCTTTGCCGCTTCAAACGTACGGAGTCTGCGGCTCGCCAAGTACTTAAAGCAGCGCGGCCTCGTTTCCGATGCTCAGTTGTCAGCCGTGGGAAACGGTCGTGCGGACACCGCATTGGCAGCGGCACTATGCAAGGAAGGCGTTCTTAACCGCAGGGCCATTGACGGAATTTTCGTATCGTTAGTGACAGACGTTTTGAAAGTCCTGTTGCTTTGGTCGGAAGGAACGTGGCAGTACGACGAACACTCGCAGTTGGCAGAATCCGTCCGCGTCGATCTCTCCACGAGAAATCTCCTGCTCGAGGGCGCACGCAGGATGGGATTGAAATTCATCGCGTCGCGTTTTCCAAATCCGACAGAGACAATCTCGCCCACAGCTCTCACCGGCGAATCTGATTTCTTGCTTCCGAAAGAGGCGTTCGTACTCTCCCGGGTCGATCGGGCATTGCCACTGGATGAAGTGTTGCAGCTTAGCGGTCTGCGTGAACTTGATGCGCTGCGAACCATCTACGGATTAACGTTGGCCAACTATCTGCAGCGAGAGACATGGCCCAACGCTCTGGGTCGCCTGTCTGCCACAAAGCGAGCTGTGCCGGCAGACGTTCCACCACCACCTCCGACGCCAACGAAAAAGTCAGAAGCCGAGGAGCTGGCTGAATTTTTTGAAAGGATCGACAGTGCCGCAAACTATTACGAGGTCCTAAATCTCTCGCAAACTGCCAGTCCCGAGGAAGTCAAACGCTGCTACTACACACTTGCTCGGGCTTATCATCCGGATCGGTTTCATTCACAGGCGGTGCATGGCCGCATTGAGGCAGCCTTCGCACGAATCACGCAGGCCTACGAGACGTTGATAGATTCGGCACAAAAGAACACCTATGATGCCCGACTCGCAGCTCATGAGCGATCGAGGCAGCTGGGGCAGTCGGCGCCGCGAGCAAAGCAACCCGCGCCCGTGAAAGGGAGCGAGGATGAGACGAAGGCGAACGATGTTGCGGCGGATCTCTCTCGTGCGGAAACGAGTTTCAAGGAAGGTTATGCAGCGCTCAAGCAGGGCCAGACGAATGTCGCCGTCTCGTCTCTCGCTGCAGCTGCACAAGCGGAACCAAACGAGGCGCGATATCGCGCGTTTTATGGTCAGGCGCTGGCCATGCAGGGCAAATCAACCCGGCTCGCAGAACTGGAATTGAATGCTGCGGTTCGACTCGATCCAGCGAATGCTTCTTACCGATTGATGCTGGCGAATCTCTATTTCGAGTTGAAGTTTGTAAAGCGCTCACTGGCTGAGACCGACCGAGTGCTGGGGCTGGATCCGGAGAATGCGATGGCCCGTGAACTGAAGCGGAAACTGGAGTCGCTGTAACTTTGCGCCACCAAGTTTAAGCATCCACTCTCTTCAGCTCTACCGTTTCGAGTTGAAGGGCTGATCTGGAGTTGAGTGGTTATTGAACTTGTGGCGACCCCCGGTGCATTGGCCAGCCGCCTTTCAGCTTTACTCACTCAAAGCCCCATCTGCTAAAGTAAATCCAATGTCTGCGACTTCACTTAAGAACCACGAAAACGGCGCCACCAAGGCCTTTCTGCAACTGGCGGCCGCTGCTGACGAGTTCGAACGCTATAAAAACTCGCACGCCGAACGCATTGCCAAAATTGCCGATGAGCTTGCAAAGTCGTTTCACGTCGCTCCTCAGGACCGCAGGTCACTGCACGGCGCCGCCCTGATGCACGACCTGGGCGAGGTAGTAATGGAGCGTGACTATGTTAATCGCGCCGGTTCACTCTCGGAAGACGAGCGTGTGGATCTTTGGCGTCATCCGGTGATTGGCGAACATGAATCCGCACGCGCCGGGGCAGATCGCGCCGTGCAACTGCTGGTGCGTTGGCATCATGAATGGTGGAACGGTTGCGGCTATCCGGACGCGTTGAAGCGAAACGAGATTCCTTTGGCGGCAAGGATTCTCCGGGTCGTTGATTCCTATGCCGCACTGACCGACGACCGACCTTATCGGTCGGCGCTAACCCAAACTGAAGCGCGCGAGAAGATCATCGCCGGCGCCGGAATCGAATTCGATCCAAAAGTAGTACAGGCGTTCCTGGCGCTTCCTTCGTTGGAAGAGCTGAAGTCGTTTGCGACGCCGCAGGAAACTGTAAAGGACGAAGAACAGAACTGGGGTTTGTTTTCGAGTTTCATGAGATGAACGCTGTGTTTCCAAATGGCTGGCTGGCTTTTGAGCTGGGTATCCTGCGACGGCTCAAGTTTTCGACTATCGCGCTTCCCTTTAGCGGCGATCCCGATCTGGGCGTGCAACTCAAACGCTGGAAAGTCAGAGTTGCGGCCAACGACCGCATGCTGTGGTCGTACACTAAGGCGTTGGCGCTGATCGAGAACAGCGCGGAACGGTTGAGCGAAGAAGAGATCGACATCCTGCTCGACGACGCCTACGTCCCACGCGATCACCACGACAATCCGGCGTTGCTCAAGTGGTTCAACGAAACTGACGCGTGGTGGTTTGATACGGTTCGATTCAATGCGGAACGACTGGAATCAAGCCTCAAGCGAGCGCAGGCACTTACCATCGGAATGTTAGTCGGAGACTATGTGCTCTCGTTCGACGAGCAGACCAGACAACTGCGACGGCCGCTTTCGCTTTCGGAGGTATTTCGACAGGTTGCTGAAATTTTTCCGTATCCCTTTGATAACTCCTTGCGTAATCAAGCCTACAACCAGGACAGCCGCACGTTTGTAGCCGAGCGACAACACACAGATCTTTTGTTCTTGAGATTACCCGCGCCGGTGTTTCAACTCGATGCTCCCCCAGATCGAACTTCGAGCTGGCGTGAAGAATGGTTGCGCGGCGGGGATGAGTTTTGGCCCGAGTTTGAGAGCCAGCGCGCAGAGAAATTAGGTTCGCGGGTGCAAAGCAAGCAGCAGTATCTTGGTTTAGTGGAAGACCTGCTACGAACTGCGGCCCATATTCCCTCGTGGGCCGTCGCGCACACTGACAACGGATTTATCTCGAGTGATGAACTCGCCGAGACTGTGGGCCGCATTAGGAAAGTCGACGCGATCTACACGAAAGATTTTTCTGATCTGCTGGGCGTCCGGGCGTCTATTCTTACCGCACTGAGCTAGGACAGGAGACAGGATTGACAGGATTGACAGGATTGACAGGATCGACGGATTGACAGGATTGGCAGGTTACGAAGGTCGGTCGGTACTCTTGAGCGATTCTGTTCGACCTTCGAATCTGTTCGACATTTTATTCTCTTCAACTTCCCAATCTGTTCTGCTTTCTAAAATACTGTTAATCCTGAAAATCATGTTAATCCTGTAGCACTCTGGCCCGATCTTGTCACGAAGCGGTAACCAACTCCCCTGACAGTTAGTAGATACTTCGGTTTCGCCGGTTCATCTTCGATGTATTTGCGCAGCCGCACGATGAAGTTATCGATAGCGCGCGTGTCGGTGTCTTCTCTTAGTCCCCACACTTCCTCGAGCATGGCCTTCCGCGAAACCACTCTACCCTCATGCTTAATCAAGTATCGCAAGAGGTCAGCCTCCATCAGAGTCAGATGAACTGTCTGGCTTGGCGCTCGTAACTCGAGCGATTCGAAATCGATCGTACGCCCATCAAAAACGAAAAGGGGCGTATCGAGGCTTTCAGTAGCAATCTCAGTTTGGACCTGCGGCGCGCGGCGGTCTTTTTGAAACCACTCGCGCCGTCGCAGTAGTGCGTTCAGCCGCGCAATCAATACCGATAGCTCAAAAGGTTTTGGCAGATAGTCGTCAGCGCCGGATTCGAAACCACGCAAGACATCCTCCGGCCGGCCCCGCGCGGTAAGCATAAGCACCGGAATGTAGTTGCCGGCAGCGCGTAATTCACCGGCGACCTCGAATCCGTCCTTGCCCGGCAACATGACGTCGAGCACGATCGCGTCGAAGCTTCGGCTCTCATCTAGTAGCTTCAGCAGCGCCGACTCGCCATCGCCAACGGTTTCGACCGTATAACCTTCAGCCTCGAGATTAAAACGCAAACCATCAGCGAGGTGTTTTTCATCTTCAACGATCAGCACGCCAGTCATAGATTCAGGCCCTCGGAAGTTGGATCGTAAAAGTGCTGCCTTCGCCCAAGCCGGCACTCTCTGCGAAAACTCGGCCGCCATGCTTTTCCACCACCGATCGGACGATGAAAAGGCCCAGGCCCGTTCCTTTCACGCGCGCCATGACTCGTCCGGGAACCCGGTAGAACCGTTTGAAGATTCGCTTCAGTTGCGCGCTGGGAATACCAACACCCTGGTCCTTGATTCTGATAGCAACGCGCCGCTCATCAATAGCCCCAACCTCGACAGACACTCGGACTTCATTTTCAGAGTACTTAACAGCATTGTCGAGCAGGTTCGAAACCGCTGCGCGAAGTTCTTCCGCGTCCGCAGCAACTTTTGGGCGCTCGGCGTTCACGTTCTCAGTAAAGCTGACTGACTCGGGTGGCAGATTGTAACGAACTCGAATCAAGCTGACGCACTCGCTGACCATCTCGCCGAGGTCAATGATGCTGGGGTTGATTCTGCGGCTACGAAGACCGGTGCGGCCGGCGCGAAGGACCAGTTCGACGGTCTGCAACAGTCGATCACTGTCAGCGAGCATTACGTCATAAAATTCATGCCGCTGGACTTCGCCAATTTCGCGGGTCTTTAAGGTTTCGAGGTAGAGGCGGATCGAGGCAATCGGAGTCTTGAGCTCGTGAGTTACCGCATTGATGAAGGCATCGTGCTGTTCGTTTCTGCGAATCTCTCGAATAAGAAAGGTGGTATTCAAGACGAGTCCAAAGATGATCAGCAGGAAGAAGATGATTCCGAAAACGAGGAGCGCAACCTCGCGCCAATTGAGAATGATCCACCCGACGTTCAGGGCAACAGCGAGCGCAACCAGGCTGGCGCTGAGCGTGATGAAGAACGCGATCGACTTTCTTCTGCCGCTTACGGACATGGGCCGATTGTAGAGTCCAAAGTCAAAAGTCCAAAGTCCAGGTTAAAGTCCCAGGTCCACGCTACAAGAAAAGTCCAAAGTCAGCTTGCTTCCGTGCAAGTCGACTTTGGACTTTGGGACTGTGGACCTTGGATTAGTCTTACGCCGCTTTTCTCAGTTCTCTCGACTCGGCGTCAGCAATCTGCTCTTTGCTAATGAGCCTGATGTTTTTTGCCAGACCCAGCATTTTCATAACGCTAATGCTCCACCAGTTGAGGTCAATCTCATACCAGGTCAAACCATGCTTCGCCGCCCGCGGGTGAGCGTGATGGTTGTTGTGCCAGCCTTCACCAAAAGTGAGCATTGCCACCCACCAGCTGTTCGTTGAGTCGTCGGTCGTCTCAAAGCGGCGAGTGCCCCACAAGTGCGTAGCGGAATTTACCAGCCAGGTGAAATGAAGTCCGATTGTGACTCGGAAAAATACCGCCCAGAACATCATGGGCCATCCGCCCAGGGCCAGCAGCGCAATGCCCGACAGAATTAGCGGCACGAAATAGAGATTATTCATCCACACGTGCACCGGATCTTTCATCAAGTCGGGTGCGTAACGAAGCATCACGCTCTTGTCGTGTTGCTGCGAGGTGCCGCGAATAATCCAACCCATATGGGCCCACCACGTACCATCGCGAGGTGTATGCGGATCGCCGGGCAGATCAGTTTTGGAATGATGAATGCGATGGGTGACGACCCAGTTGATGGCCCCACCTTCAAGCGAGAGCAGACCACCGAGCGTCAGGAGATACTCCATCCACTTGGGAGTCTTGAAACCGCGGTGCGTCAACAGACGATGAAATCCGACGCCGATTCCGACGCTTCCGGCAACCCACCAGAGCAACAAAGTCACGCCAACTGTTTGCCAGGTTAGCGGCATAAATAAAGCCGCGATGGCGCCAGCGTGGAAAATAATCATGAATATCGTGGTGTTCAGGTTGAGACGCGCACGCTTGTTTATGTTCTCTGTCTTATTGGTCATCAAAGCTCCGCAGTAGAAAATTGCGACTGTATCGCCTTAGTCAGCCTAACAAGATAAGGATTTGCGCGTTGTAATAGTTATGTAAACAGTAGTTAAACAGTCATTCTTGTGAGTCTTTAAAAGGGGCCGACACAGTTTCGTGGTCGTCGATGCCGTTCGTTGAAACAGGTGTTCAGATCTCAAACTTTAGTTTGCGTTGCCTGCGGAGAAAGGCCGCAAACCTAAAGTGGCCTCTGCGCACCTGTTTCAAACTTCACCAGTACCCAACGGATTGCTTGCCACGGATCGAAGGGTTGGTGCAATATTACTTTCAGCACCCTTTCCAATGTATTGAAGAAGAAGTTCTGGCCTGCAACAGGATCTACGTCTGTATGTCGGAAGCGGCGATGAAGTCTGAAGTAGCTGTTCAGTTGAGCGCACCAGCACACAGCACTTAGAAGTCAAACTCTATTGAGGACGCTATGGAGAAACAGACTTACGCCGTCGGCGAGCGGGTTGAAAAGCTGTGTGCGGTTTGTGAAGAGGAGCGTGGTCACGTAGTAGCATCGGTGACCAAGCGGGGACTAGTTTCGCGAGTGACCTGTCCGAAATGCGGTACCCGAAGTTCATTTAAGAGCGGCGCAAAACTCACTGGAAGCCGCTCAAAACAGGTGAACAGCGAACCTTATGACACCAAGCGAACCTACCGCACGGGACAAACCTTCATCCATCCGATTTGGGGCGCCGGGGAAGTGACTGCCCTTATTGAACCTCGAAAGATGGATGTGCTCTTTGCAGATCGCATCCGGAGGCTAATCCATTCCCAACCTTAAGAACGTCCACAGATTACGTAGAGCGGCTCAAGCCGTAATGAAACAAGTGTTCGGGTGCCATGAGGTCAGTACCGAAACGCGGTAGCGTCTGGTCAATGGTGGGTAACAGACAATGATGAGTGGTGACGAATGGTTGACCCGACACTACCGCGGTCGGTACTGATGACCTCATTCCCCGCAAACACTTGGTTGCGGGGAAGCCGCGCTATGAAATCTGGATAGCTTTTTCTCAGCCTCACCGCATCCGTTCAGGGAGCCGCAGCCGTCTGGAGAACAACAACGCTAACCACATCACTCCTGACGTTGCTGATAGCAAACCGGCAATCACAGTGAGGGTGCGAGGCGTTACGAACTTCAAAGACCAGCCCGCGACTGCCGTCGAGAAACTCCACACCAATAGTTCGGACGCTCGATCGGTCGTCGAAACACGTCCCCGCAGCTTGTCCGGAACGAGTCTCATCAGCAGTGTTTCCTGAACAGCGAATTCAGCGCCGAGCAGGATGCGGCTGACGAAAAGAAGCAAACAAGCGAGCAGTAGATTCGGCATCACGCCGATGAGCGCGAAGATCAGTCCCTGGATCAGCAAGCCCCAGCCAATGAAGCTCGCGGTCTTGCCAACCATTTCGAAATGAGAACCCACCCGCCGAGCGATCATCATGCCGATGAACAATCCGAGACCGGCGGCAAAGTAGAACGCAGCTACTGCGGAATCTCCACTAACGCCGTGATCACCAGCGAAAACGAAAGCGCCCAGGCGATCCGAGATCAGGTTGATCGCGCCACCGCCCGTGGCCCACAGAATATTTGCGAACAGGATCGCAGCGACTGGTCCGTGGGAAACAATGTAGGCCCAGCCTTCGCGGATGTCGGCCCAGTAACTCCTTCGAACTTTAGTCTCCTCTACGGCGTCGCTTGCTGCTTCCCTCATTTCAGCTTCGGGAACGAGCCAGACTGAATAAGCAGAAACGAGGAACGAGGCGGCATTGACGATGAACGCTGCCTGGTACCCGACATTCGCCGCCGTCCAACCTCCCAGGGCCGCACCCATCGACATCAACAGAAAGCGCGACGAAAACATCAGCGCGTTCCCGGCAAGCAATCCCTCGTCACCGGTTATGTTAGGTACCGATGCATTCTTGGCCGCCTCGAAGAACGCGCCGAAAATTGAGAGCAGTGCCGTGCACAGGTAAGCGATCCAAAGATCTTCCGGGCGGCGAACGAGTAAGAACCCGAGAGCGACGAGGACGCGAGCAATGTCAGTCCAGATCATCACCTGACGTCTGGACCAGCGATCGACGAAGGCTCCTGCGAGTGGGGCGAAAAGCGTGAAGGGCACCATCCGTGCCAGCAGGGTGATGGTCGTTACCTCCGCGGAACCATTGGAGACTGCGCGCACCAATCCCAGAGCCGCGAGAAAGTTGAACCAGTTCCCGAGCTCCGATATGACCTGCCCGGCCCACAACCGGCGAAAGGACCGGTTGCCGCGCAGGAGTTGGAGATAGGTTAGCGAGGGCATTGCCTTGAATTAATCTCAGATCTCATGAACGGATTGGAACTTAGTACTTAGTGCTTTGTACTTAGTGCTTTGTACTTCGTACTTAGCAGCTCTCTCTCTCCAAAATCGGCGTTTCAACTCCAGGAGAAACAAAGCACCAAGTACAAAGGCCCAACGCCAAAGACCGCTCTCTATAAAAAGAGCCGCCAGTCTAACCAGCGGCTCGCAACCATCAAACACTTTCTGAAAATTCACCCACCGGTAAATTTCGGTGGCCTTTTTTCAATAAAGGCTGCGACGCCTTCTCTGAAATCCTTTGTTAGTCCCGACTGAAGCTGAGCTTTCCTTTCCAGTTCAAGTTGGCCACCGTAATCGTTGGTCGCGCTTGCCTCCAACAACTCCTTAGTGCGGCCGATTGCTGCTGTTGGCGCTTGCGCAAGTTTCTCTGCCAAATCTAGCGCCTGGCCCATTAACTCGTCATCGGGAACGACGCGATTGATCATTCCCATCTCAGCCGCTTGTTGGGCGCCAATCACGTCCCCGGTCATCAACAACTCCGCGGCACGTTTCCAGCCAATCAATCGCGGCAGGATAAAAGTGCCGCCACAGTCCGGGGTCAAACCGACCTTCACGAACGCCTGGTTGAATCGCGCGCTTTCTCCGGCAATCACCAGATCGCAAGCAAGTGCCAGGTTGCAGCCACCACCCGAAGCGGCTCCGTTAACGGCAGCGATGATCGGTAGCGGTGTTTGTCTGATCAGGAGGATGCATTCGTTTAAGAGACGCAGCGGCTCATCAAAAAAAGCTTCCACGCGACCGTCCTGCTGGGCCATCTTCTGCATCTCGCGCAAATCGCCGCCGGCGCAAAAAGCACGCCCGGCTCCGGTAATCACAATTGCCCGAGCGCCGTTAGCGCGCGCTTCGGCTATCGCCGATTTAACTTCCTGGCCCATCGTGACGCTCAGAGCATTAAGTGACTCGGGGCGGTTCAAAGTCAGCAGGAACACCGGCCCGCGCGCATCAAGCTGTATGGTTTCGTAAATCATCGGTTTGGGTTACTACCCATTCGCTTTCCGCGGAAACAAGCAACAGCTATCCAACAGATCCGAAAGGGGCGATCCCGGTGGGCCACTAATGCTCCTCTCCAAAAAAGTGGGACGAGTTTAGCAGATATGTTATCTGACCCGTGGGGCTGGGCCTTGCAGCGTAAATCTCTGGGCGATTACGTTCTCTGCTGGGCAGCGCGATTAGCGCCGAAGCAATCACCGCAAAGCACCGGTCTGCCCGTTGAAGGCTTGAACGGCACGCTGTCGCTCTTTCCACACTGGTCGCAGGTAATGTCGAATCGCTGGCGCTCTCCTCCTGGTCCTCTCGAGCCACCAAAATTTGACCGGCGCGCATCCCGGCAGGGTTTGCAACGCTTAGGGTGAGTAAGGTTGCGCTCCTTATAGTATTCCTGTTCGCGCTCGGTGAATGGGAAAGGTGTGCCACATTCCGCACAGGTGATCTCTAAATCTGGCATGGCGCTTTGTCTCCATGAGAGCAGGACGAGGTCTTCCGCTCTCTGTGCTCGTCGGAGCGCTGTCGGTGTGGTTTCAACGGTTGGAAACCGATGGATGAATCGCCGGCTAGCAAGCGTAAACGCTGGTCGGGCACCGCGTTCCGAAACGGTTTAAGTGGGCGAGAGTTTACTCCACCAAAGGGTAGGGTTCAACAATTCTTAGCGCCGCCTAAGACGCGATTCCGGCACGCCGTAGTTCGTCCACATGAGCCCGAGCGGTCTGGCCCAGTGTGTCGAGGTTGTAGCCGCCTTCCAGGCAGGACACCACCCGCCCCTTGCACGTCTCTCGCGCCCACTCAGTTATCGCGCGAGTCATTCTTATGAAGTCGGCGTCCTGCAGCATCAACTGGCCCAGCGGGTCTGCCTGATGAGAGTCGAACCCGGCGGAGATGATGATCAGATCTGGTTGAAAACGATCGTGAATGTCTTCCAAGGCACCGGCAAACATTCGTTCGTGTTCGTTGGCAGGAGTGTGGGCCTTCAGGGGGATGTTCATTGTGTAACCGGCGCCTCTGCCAATTCCGTTTTCACCTCGCGTCCCGGTACCGGGATACCACGGATACTGATGCATGGAGAAAAAGAAGACGGAAGGGTCGTCGTAAAAGATCCCCTGGGTGCCATTCCCGTGGTGAACGTCCCAATCGACAATCGCCACTCGCTCAATCTCCTGGTATTTATTCTGCGCGTACCGCGCGGCAATGGCCACGTTATTGAATAAGCAAAAACCCATCGAGCGTTCGGCGGTAGCGTGATGCCCAGG
>JBGTLE010000048.1:0-5336 GCA_041744295.1 Pyrinomonadaceae bacterium
TTTTACAAGTTTCGCAAAATCCGGTGGCAACGATCGTAAGAAGCTTGGGCGTGCTATTTCCGGTTATGTTTCGTCATCGGTAGGAGGTTCACATCAAGCTGCACAACGCATGGGTTCATCCAAAACTGCCGGCGCGAGACTGGCGGGATTTTTGTCAAGTGCAAGAAGTCAGGGTGTCCGTCAAGCCCTACGTGCGCTTCGATTGGAAAATCTTGCAGGTCGCCCGATTGAAGAAATCTTTCTCGGTTTAGCTGATTACGTCTGCCCAGAAGGTGGAACAGTCGATGAGGGCATTGCTCGCAACGCGTTCATTGAAACGATTGTTGATTTAGCTGAATTTGGAATCACAGATTTGGATTCATTGACTGTAGATCAAATGCAGACGGTTCTGGAGCTCTACGCCACACATGCAATTGAAGCTCGCCTTTGCAATGATATTGGAACGAAGATAAATATTGCTCCAGCTAACGTTCAGGCCTTCGAACGAGTTCAAGCCCTCCTTCATGATTTCATCCTCCGAGGTGTTTCGGATGCCTTGACGCAGGCAAGAGCGGGGCTGGGAGCTTTAACTCCTGACCGGACTCTGCAGTTCGTAGGCCATATATATGAGCGGGCATTCAGTATTTTGCAGACCTTGGGTGAACAAGAGGCTCAATCATCATGAGACGCCACTTATTGATAGGCACGCTCGGCCGCCAAGACAATACGCCTATTCCCAGCGCACCGGATGAAATCGTCACCCAATTTCCACTGGAAATTAAAACGGCGCTTCAAGATTTAAAAAGATTACAGATTTTCCCCTCGGAGATAGGCGTAGACCTTATTACTCTTGCCGCACATGTGCATGCTGCCGACACCAGGATATCTCGATTAACAGAATCACAGGACACGTGGACACGCGAGTTTCGGCTGGTAGTCCCGGTCAGTGCACCGCCATTGTGGACAGCTGCATCTGACTTGTTGTCCCGCATGCTTAATTTTCTAACAGGCGACAAATGGGACATAGGCTTCCGGCCTCGGCCAACGGGGTTTTCGACCATAGTACCAAGAAGGTCGAAAACCCTAATCGCTCCCCCTTTTGATAGTATCAGTTTATTCTCCGGGGGACTTGATAGCCTCATAGGCGCAATTGATGCCTTAGAAGCAGGCCAGGTTCCGTTGTTTGTAAGTCACGCGGGAGAAGGCGCCACCAGTGGCGCGCAAAACCAGTGTGCTAGCGCATTGAATGGCCATTACAGAAGGAATCCATTTAGCCGACTTCGTCTTTGGCTTAACTTCCCCACAACTCTTGTCCGCGGCGTCGAAAGTGAAAATACGACACGCGGCAGATCATTTCTTTTCTTTGCGCTCGGAATCTTTGCCGGAACGGGTATTAATCAACCCTTTGTCTTAAAGGTGCCAGAAAATGGTCTCATTGCGCTCAATATCCCTCTCGATATGGTACGGCTCGGAGCGCTCAGTACGCGTACGACACATCCATTTTATATGGCGCGGTGGAACGAACTGCTTTCACTCCTAGGCATTAACGGCAGAGTTGAAAATCCGTATTGGGATAAGACCAAGGGAGAAATGGTGGCTGCATGCAGGAATCAACGGCTGTTAATCGATACTATCCCCTCTTCTCTGTCTTGTTCATCCCCCACAAAGGGTCGCTGGCAGGGTCGAGCTATTGAGCATTGTGGTTACTGCCTGCCCTGTCTCATTCGCAAAGCCGCACTGCAGCATGCTTTGGGAGCTGCTAATGACCCCACGACATACACTGTCGACAATCTTAATGCACATATTTTGGACACCCTCCGGGCTGAAGGTCAGCAAATTAGATCCTTCCAATTAGCCATTCACAGGCTACGACAAAATCCTGAACTAGCAAGGATACTCATCCACAAATCCGGTTCTCTGGCCGACCAACCACAAAATCTGGCTGGATTGGCTGATGTTTATCGGAGAGGCATGAACGAAGTGGCTGCGTTGTTATCCGGCGTAAGAGCCACTCCTAGCTGACATAGGCAACTCATATGATTACAAATTTAGTCGATTTTCACTGTCACCTCGATCTCTATCCTGATTTCGAATCTTTGATTTCTGAATGCGATCTAAAAGGCATTCACACGCTTACCGTGACGACAACGCCGAAGGCATGGCCCCGCAATCGCGATCTTGCCAGTGTTACAAAACATATAAGGGTTGCTCTCGGCCTTCACCCGCAAGTAGTTTCAGAAAGAGCCCATGAATTTGAGTTATGGAGGGAATACCTTCCTCAGACCCGGTATGTCGGCGAGGTCGGCCTTGATGCCGGACCGAGTTTTTATAAGTCATTTGATCTCCAGAAACAGGTTTTTGAGAATATCTTGAAAGAATGTTCGATCGCCGGCGAGAAAATTCTGACTGTTCATAGTCTCAGAGCAGCTCCCACAGTTTTGGATATGATCGAAGCCCATCTCAGTCAAAACACCTGTAAAGTCGTACTGCATTGGTTTACCGGCGGTCCCAAGCAGGCAAAAAGAGCCATAGATCTTGGCTGCTATTTTTCAATCAACGCCGAAATGCTTAAGAGTGATCGCCACCATGCCCTTCTAAAAGAAATCCCGATAGCACGCATCTTGACAGAAACGGATGGCCCTTTCACTCAATCCAAGGGTCGCCCTTCACGTCCCTCAGATGTTCAGAATGTCCTGCATAACCTGTCTCGCATTATGAGTCTCGACGTAGATTTCCTCGCACAACAGATTCTCCGTAATCTGGAACAATTGGAGAATTGAAGTGTCTTTCGTCTTTCGCAGCAGGACTTTTTCCGCGAGTCGCCTTCTAAGGGCAAAAATACCAGTCCCTTTAAAAAGTGGCTCAGCCACGGCCTGCCTGGAAAAAGGAAGGAATTTCGCATCGGAATTCGCATCGGAATCCATTGCCTTATCGGCCAAATTGGCCAATACTAGCCGGGAAAATTAAGGATCCACATGCAAATTCTTACGGCAAAAGACGCGAAATACAGCTTTGGACGACTGATCGACCTCGCCCGCGCCGCCGTTGCGCCGCCAGGCTAGGCCGACCGTGGGGAAGTGTCAAGCAGCCATGAGCTCACGCGGAACGGTTCAGCGGCTGGGTCAGCGTCCTTCAATTCGCAGGCCGCGGCCGTATGGATTCGTGGGACTGCTGGGGTTGTAGGGATTGCCGGCGCCGAAGGGATTCTTGATCGAGTCCGGCGAGAAGGGAGAGCCGTAGCGGCCGTAGGGGTTACTGGTTGAATCAGGATCATACGGATTCGCGCTCAGCTTGCCCCTGTACTGCCCCTGTTGATCGTAGAGCCTTGGGGCGTCAGTCGCATAGGGATTCGTTGCCGATTGATTGCTGAATGGACTGCCGTAGGGACTGAAGGGATTGTTCAGGCCGTCCGGCTTGAATGGGCTTCCAGCCCCGAAGGGATTGGCTGTGGAATCAAGATTGAACGGATTCGCACTCAACTCGCCGAGATCTTCCGCCCAAGCCGGAGCGGCACCGAGAAGAAATAGAAGGAGGAGCCACATGAAAAGCCTCCGAGCTCAACCTTGACCTTAGCCTAAACCTTTCAAGACGGCGAGTCTCCGACAAGCGTCTCCGACAAGCGACAATCAATGGAATCAGCCTACTCCCCGCCTGGAGACACAGCGCAAGCGGGTCACAATTGGTTCCTTGAAACGTCCTTCCGGCCCCTCACTGAACTGTCTCATTGCAAGGTGCAAGGTCAAGCAATGACCGCAGTGCTTCCCCTCGTCAGCTCCATTGGCGAGTTACACGACCAATCATCAGTAGGGAGCTTCTTCGTCAGCCAGTGAAGGCTTCGCTTTCGGTGACTCTAGCATGCGGATCAGCTGCTCAGCCCGCGAGAACAGTTCGTCATAGGTGATGATGGTGACACCGGAGAACTGATTGCGGAAGAGTTCAAATGATTTTCGTTTGTCCTCGTTCAGAAGCTCGCGGCCGGCGTTTCCTACAACGGTTGCGCAACGTGGATCGAATGAATCGAAGTGATTTGCCTGACCGTGGGTTAGGGAATGGTACTCCTGTTGGAGGGAGTGCTTGTAATTAAGCACTTGCATGATTGCACCAGTAAGATCACTCGATGGTGGATAAACTCCACTGCGGTACTCTCGGGTAGCGAGCAAGGGTGCGGTTGGGGTTTTGATCTCAATGAGAGCGGCATTTCGAGTCACACGATTGTTCATCAGAAAGTCAATTACGTTGCCGCCCGTGTTCATCACGGACTTACCTCCGACATACGCCTTTCCTCGGACGATTGTCGTCGGCCAGGAGAACACGTGCTCTAGCACGAAGGAATTATCGGTAAGTGATCGCTGCCAGAATTCTTCGTTCGTGTTTGTTTGGTTGGATTGCCAAAGCGCAATGGCTGCTTTCAGGCTTTGGAGATTCACTGCGATATTAAGCGTGCGGAGGCTGGCCGGAGAAAGCGCGATCAGGTGCTCAACAAGCGCAGCCGGCTCGTCTGCGTGGGTTGCCCATGCGAGAAGTCTGACAAGGAGCGTCGAACCCACTGCGCGGTTGGCTGCCAAAATTTCTCCGAGATCACCGGGGGCCATTCGCGCGATTTCGGCCAGCTGACGGTCGACTGGAACGAACTCATGGTCTCCCATGGGCACGCCAGACTCGGAGTGGACTTGGTAGAGGTCGGTGAGGTGCTTGTAGAGAGACAGGACTTCGGAAGAGTCGATAGCGAGCTTGTAGGCGTCTCCCTTCTTCAGTTGAGAAAGTGGGATGGTCTCCACATCGACCCACTGCTCCCGTAGGCCTTTCCGCTGGAAGATAAACGTCCCCTTGACTGCCGCTTCTGGGATCGAAGGGTTTTCCACCAGCATTGGCCGGAACACGAGCCGAGTGATATCCGTCTCGCGAAGGACAACGTCCGAGCACTCGGCTGAAGACCGAGAGGTCGACTTTATGCGGAGCTTGTCCATCGAGGCTCTATTCCGATTCTGCCTGGCTGGCTTACGTCCGGCTTATTGGGCGCGTACCGATTTTGCGCGTCTCCGTGTTAAAGCCGAGGTTAGATTTCGTGCAACCTTTACATGTGGCTTCAAGTGTAAGGCGCTCGTTTTTCTCGCTTTGATTTTGGTCCACCCGTCGTAGCCGTATCTATCCTTCATCGTCCGTCGGAGATCATACAGCGCGTGAAGCGCGCGTTCGGCCTCTTCTTTGCACCTATCAAGGGAGAAGACCTTACTGCCGTGGACAAGCTGGTTCCGCATGGTTTGTATCTCGGCGATGGCCTGCATTGTCGCTTGGGTTATGAAGTTGGAGAGTTTCTGGTGTTGTGGATCGAAGCACTCCCACGTCTGCTTCAGCTT
>JBGTLE010000049.1:0-5695 GCA_041744295.1 Pyrinomonadaceae bacterium
GAAACCAGATCTGACAACGCACGCGCGCCTGCTTCCGGACGATCGAAGGAAGCGATCATCCGGAGCATGTCTGCGCGATTCTGTTGCGGCGGAGGTTGGCCAAAGACGTGCAGACCCGTGGGAATCAGACGCTGCTCGATCTCGATCAACTGATCGTACAGCGCGAGCACCCGCGCATCGCGAGATTCAGCTGAAGATAATGGTTCTTGCTTTGAGGGAGTCATCTAATGCGATACCGAGAGGCATAGCCTAATTGAAAAGTGCGCGACATGGTAAGCCGGAGGCTTACCGCAAGGGATGCGGCCAAGCCGCCGACCCTTGTGCCGCATCAATCGTGATCAACTTGCTGCCAAGCTTTTCTGCGACGGCGTGCGCATCGCCAGTCGATCGAAAACCATCCTGCACATCTAGCACCACGGCAGTGACGCCCGCCTGCCTGAACGCGCACCCCAACTCGGAAAGCTCCAGATCAATCTGCGCGTTTCGTTGCACGCGATTCAATTGGCCGTTACCGCGCAGCGACACGTTGGCGTGCCCATCCGTAAACAACAGCATCACGGCTTCCCCATGCTGCGCACGAGATCGTCTAGCCAGTTCCAACGAACATAACACGCCCGCCGCAAGCGGTGTCCCGCCACCGACAGTCAAACAATCGAGCGCACGCTTCGCTCGTAAAATACTTTTCGAAGGCGGCAACACAACTTCGGCAGCGGCGCCTCTGAACACCACGATCGCGACACAGTCTCTTTTAATATAAGCAGTGCGCAGCAGTCCGAGTGCGACTTCCCTCGCCCGGCTGATTCGCCGCGGCGCCATGCTGCCCGAAGCGTCAATAGCCAAAATGTAGAGTGAGCCGCGCTTGCTGGTGAACTGTTTGTAGCGCAGGGCGGAGAAGGGAAAGGGTGTTCGGTATTGGCGGTTTGCTGTCGAAGTGACCGTGGAGGCGCGAATGCCAAGACCGCTCAAGGCTCGCAGCGTCGCGTCGATAGCGATACGTGACGTTTGGAAATGCACTGCGCGAGAGTACCGACCGCGCTCGCTATTTAGCACATGTCCGGCGCTTCGCCCGCCTACCGCCACGGACCTCTTGCCGCGATCCGGCTTACGCAGCTCTTCGAAGTTCCGAACTTGAAGCTGATCGTTGTCTGGAAGTGATAACTGCGATTCCCGGTTTGCGTTCTGTCGATTGTGTCGATTACCAGGAGACGCACTTGCGGACGAGCTGATCGCGCGCGACTTTTCCGGCTTGGCTTCACTTCCAGCCGAGCTGCCAGTCGGTCGTGCCGAAATGCCATTACCACCCTGATCTCCTTCGTCTTGCTGGCTCTGGCCTGCGCCGCCGCCAAACACTTTCTGCAACGCGCGATCTATTCGTTCGCTGGTCCCGGTCTCTTCGAACGCGGCCCGGCGTAAGCGGTGCCGCAAAGCCATTGGCGCAACCTTCCGCACATCAGCCTCGGCAACCTTCCTGCGGTTCTCAAAGGCAGCAAGCGCTCGCGCAGCACGCGCAATGGTGAGTTCGCCACGATGACCATCGAGCCTCAACTCTGAACAGAGTTCCGCGATCTTCCGCAGCAGACCACGCTCGAGTTTGACTGCCGGCAGAATTCTTCGCGCGCGTGAAATGCTGGTTCGTAATCGCTCCTGCTCGTCTGAAAAATCTGAAAGAAATCTCCCGCGATCGTTTTCGAAGAGCTCTCGACGTTCGACGATCTCCACCCGCCGATCCAGGTCGTTCTCAGTGGAAACTTCCACGTGCAGGCCAAATCGATCGAGCAACTGCGGACGGAGTTCGCCTTCTTCCGGATTACCGGATCCGACCAGAACAAAGCGCGCCGGGTGTTCTACTGAAATACTTTCGCGCTCGACTTTGTGCCGACCCGTCGCGGCAACATCCAGCAGCAGATCAACCAGATGATCTTCGAGCAGGTTCACTTCATCTATATAAAGGAACCCCCGATTGGCGCGCGCCAGCAGTCCAGGCTCGAAGGATTTATTGCCATCGGTTAGCGCGCGTTGCATATCAATGCTGCCGCAGACGCGATCCTCGGTGGCGCCAAGCGGAAGTTCAACGACCTGGACGCTCCTTTTACGGCGTGCGAGCTTCTCTTGATTAGCCAGCGATGATTGGCACTTTTCACAAAGATTGGAAGGGTCTGCCGGATCGCAACTAAACAGACAATCTGCAGCAACGAAAATTTGCGGTAACAGTTCGCTGAGCGCCCGCACTGCCGTTGACTTGCCGGTACCGCGATGGCCCATGATCAGCACACCACCCAATAATGGATCGATTGCGTTGAGTACGAGCCCGAGTTTCATCTCCGCCTGACCGACGATCGCTGAGAACGGGTAGACCGCCTGCGCGTTTTGGCCGGCCGTTTGATCTGAGTGTTTCTGTGCGCGGGATGTCATAAAAGGAGTGGAGTCTCTTTTAGCTGAAATTCTCTGCGGCGGCAAGCAGCAGATTGTTAGGGCCGGTCCTCGTGAACGGGACTGGTTTCTGGGCGCCTTCCTCTTCCTTATTTGTTATGCGCAATGGCCCGCGAGGTACGATGATCTCACGGGCCATATGCAAGAGCGCCTATCGAGTAAATGTGCTATGGCGCAGAGACAAGGAATACGTCCCACGCCCAGCGCCCGACTCGCGCCCCTCGCGCATCTTTCACCTTCGCACGATACCTGAACCGATTACCGTGTTCGTCAGTCCTTCTTGATTCACGGTAATCGAGTTCTATCTCCACAATGTCCAACGACGGCAGCGTACGAAGTTCGCTAGACTCCGAGACGCCGTTGCGGTTGGTGTCCTGCCAGAGACGCAAGCTGGGAAAGATAGAATCCCAGTGGTCTATCGCCCCGTCGCCGTTACCGCCGTTCGCTGGCTTGTCATACTCAGCTAGCGCCAGAAAGCCCTGCGGTCTGGCGGTCGATGGCTGCGGCGTGTAGTTGCCGAACAATTCTGTCCCGTTATCTATCTTACCGTTGCCGTTACGGTCGAGAGCCAGCCAGGCGTCATCACCCTGAATCCACGCGAGTCGGAGAGGGCGTCCCGTACCGGCAATGTCGAATAACACTCCGTTCGCTGCGCTCATAAGGTCAAAGCCATTACCCAACGTATCAATGATGATGGGCGACGGACAGATGCAACCTGAGTCATTAGTATCTATGTCCAAATCACCATCGTTATCGGCCCAGTCCTGGCACGAAGGGGGAACCTCAAGATCACACCACGCGGTTCCACCGTATCCTTCAACGCCGCCGCCGGTTTCATTCCTGAAGAACTCGCCGCCTGCCGCTCGTATGCTGGTCCTGGACTCTCCGGGATCACCGAATTCGCCGAACCCAAGATGAGCGAGCACCTGTCCGGGGTCGCCATCCCCTGGGGACGATGAAGAACAATTAGAGTTATTGGCTCCTCTGCCTCGCTCGCCTCCCGCCCCAGATGCACCGGGGGAACCGCCATCACCCGATTGCCCACCGGGGCCGCCTGCCCCTCCACCTGGGTCAGCAAAAATTGTTCCGGTGAAGTTAATCGAGACGTTGACGGTAATATCTTTCCCCACTCCAGCGGAGCCGCCGGGACCACCTCTTCCTCCCGTGCCTCCTCTGCCGCCACGCCCGCCGAAACCACCAGCACCGCCATTGCCCGCGCCTCCCTGATCACAGGTGCAATTAGCTCCAGTGCCGCCCGTTCCTCCCTGCGCGCCAGTGCCGCCGAAACCGCCCGGCCCGCCTTTCCCTCCTTGTCCTCCGTCGCCACCCTTAGCTAAGTAGGTGTAAGTTCCCGTTGTAGTATTAATCTGAGCGACGATGAGACTTGCATCGCCGCCCGGAACTCCTTCTCCGCCTGTCTGTCCTAGATTGCCCGTGCCACCCGGACTACCGGGAAATCCTGATAAACCATGCGGGCTTCCGCAAACTCCATCGTCTCCTTTTGGCGATGGATCAGGTGTCCCATTGCTTCCTGTCAGTCCGATGTTCCCGGTTGGTCCTGTTGAGCCGGGGCCGCCGCTATTATCTATCGTTCCACCCTGCAAAGACGTTTTCACGAAGCCAACCTTGGTTCTCCGCTTTTGTTCCTCAAGCCACTCCATGCGGCCTTTACCACTGGTGTCAATGGTGAGACTCCAATCCTCTTGCAGCAAACGTGGTATGAATCCCTTCGGCGGAACAGAAAGCTTCGCTAGTGACGAACTCTTGAAACTGACTTTTGAGAACGTGCCTCTCTGTTCGTTCATGGCAGCTTGCAGAGTGGTGCCCAATACTCCTTCCGTGACCGCGGGGAAGAAGTACACGTTGTAGTTGCCTTTGATGACCGCATCTCGCCCCTCGAAGATCACCTGGTTAGCCAAGATCACCGTGTCTCCGGAAAGCTCGACTTTCTCTGGTAGGTATAGAATATCTGCAAGCTGCACGCCCTTAAACCTCTTGCCCAGTCGACGTACCATCTGCATCTCCGGCATCAGAGCGAATTTCAGGGCTAGATGTTTTTGCCAGTTTGGATTCAGCAATACCTCGGGCTCAAACGGCACGCCCTTCTGCTCAAGTAGGTCGCGCGCCGGTTTGAAGTTCTCCACCATGCGAGCGTGCCGCTCCGACGGCGAAAGCGACCCTTTTGTTCGGTCAGGTGATGCTTGCTGTTGAGCAGCCACTTGATTGTGATAAGTCGTTGAGGCAGGCATTCCTGACCAGATTAGTGACGCGATGAGGCAAACCAAGAGTGAAGTTCTTCGCATGGTAATTCTCCTTTTGTCAGCTCTGAACATCAGAGCCGGTGAAGATTGTAGACTTTCTCGTTGGCATCTTAGCATACACTCAACGCGGACGCTTATCAGCGCATTAGTTGGATAACTACGAATCCAACCATCCATCAACTGCCGTTGGTCGGATTGCGACTTTGTGTAGAAAGGTGCGCCGGTTTCTGAACGGTGCACAAAAAGTGAACGCGGCTTTGGCGAAGCAATCAGAACTGTTGAGCGGAAGCGACTGGGCCATAGTCAAGAGACACCTGAGAGTGTTAAAGACGCTTGCAAAATCATTGGTTCGAGCTGGGGACTGGACCCGGTCGCTGCCGCTTACGGTTCTGATTGCTTCGCCCATGTCAAAACGGAACGGCAGCAGACAATCTCACACCCCAAATGACAACCTTGCTCCTCGTCGGCTATGATAATCACACCAAAGGTCGGTAAGTTCGCCCCAGTTTTCTTAAAGCACATAGACTTGCAGGACTCGCCTTGACTGAGTGCTTTCACAAACTCAGTGAAGCCGATAAGGACCGTTGAACGCATGTTGGACGTAATTAACCTCGGCTGCGAGCGCGGAAACCGCCGTCTTTTCAGCAACCTGAACTTCTCGATGGGTCCCGGGACTTTCCTTCAGATCACTGGACCGAACGGAAGCGGGAAGACGAGTCTGCTGCGAATCGTGTGCGGTCTCACGAAACCCGAAGAGGGTTCGATCTCCTGGAATGGTGAGAGTATTTACTCATTGGGTGAGGAATTTTCCACCGCGTTCACTTACATCGGGCATCGCAACGGCGTGAAGGAAGAACTGACCGCAATTGAAAACCTGCGCATTTCGAATGGCCTGAAAGGAAAGCCCCTCTCGCGCGCGCAGGCTAACGCAACTCTCGCCAAAATGGGTCTGGGTGGTCGAGAGGAAATGCCGATTCGGTTCTTGTCTCAAGGACAACAACGCC
>JBGTLE010000050.1:0-4710 GCA_041744295.1 Pyrinomonadaceae bacterium
GCGGTTGGAGTGCTCGCGGTGGCCAGACCCGAAATCCGTACGTTTTGGACCGCAATCCATGTGGATCCAGCTCCGGCTCCGGAGCGGCCGCGGCCGCAAACTTGTGCGCGGCTTCCATCGGTACGGAAACAGATGGATCGATTGTCTGTCCCTCGTCCACAAACTCATTGGTCGGTATCAAACCCACGCTCGGTTTGGTGAGCCGGACGGGAATCATCCCAATCGCCCACAGTCAGGACACAGCCGGTCCCATGTCTCGAACTGTCGCGGACGCCGCCGTTCTGCTGGGTGCGCTCAGTGGAATCGATCCGCGCGACAACGCCACCAGATCGAGCCAGGGCAAGTCGCATAGCGACTACACCAGGTTTCTCGATAAGGATGGGTTGCGTGGTGCGCGCATCGGAGTGGCCAGGGCGTACTTCAACTTTAACGATCAAGTGGACAAGCGGATGGCAGAACTGATACTAGAAATCAAGAAGCAGGGGGCAGTGGTAATCGATCCTGCCGACATCCCCACCAAAGGAAAGTTTGACGATTCCGAGTTCGAGGTGCTGCTTTACGAGTTCAAAGCGGATTTGAATTCCTACCTCGCCGGCCTCGGGCCCAAAGCGCCGGTGCACACATTGAAAGAGGTAATTGAGTTCAATGAAAAGAACCGCGATAAAGAGATGCCTTACTTCGGGCAGGACACTTTCATAAAGGCCCAAGAGAAGGGTCCGCTTACCGACAGGAAGTATCTTCAAGCACTGCGCCGGAACCATCTCTTGTCCCGCAGCCAGGGAATTGACTTTGTGATGCGCCGGCACCGGCTTGACGCGCTAATCGCGCCCACGGGCGGGCCCGCCTGGCCCACTGACTGGATCAACGGTGACCACTTCAGTGGCGGCTATTCATCAGCCTCCGCAGTCGCGGGTTATCCACACATCACGGTGCCTGCCGGCTACATTTTCGGGCTACCGTTTGGCATCTCGTTTTTCGGAGCTGCATTTAGCGAGCCCAAGCTGATCAAATATGCCTACGCTTTTGAGCAGGCAACAAAGGTGAGACGCGCACCTGGGTTTCTGCCAACCGCCAGCTTCCGAGAGTGAGTGTCACGCGGCGGCCAGCCATCTCAGTACTCTGCCGTTGCCGCAATTGTTTTTTTGAGACGCCATCTTTATCAAAGCAGGAAAGCAAGTACGATCCACGATATCACACGAAATCGCACTAACAATTTTAGTGGTCGTTCGTGAATGTCATGGATAGTTTCTGCCTGTCGAAGAGCGATTAAGTCGACTGCCTCGCGTTTTCTCGCAAGCATAGTCACCCCATGACGCCGAATAGCGCCAACTTAGCAATTTTGAAGAAGCAAGAGCCTTGAATCTTCGGCTATCCTGGTATTCAGGAAGAAACGAATTCCACCATGCCACGCACAGCCACAGCTACGAAAAACAAGTCGGTATATAGCGAGCACCCGGGAGTTGCGATGGTTCAGAAATGGGTGGCCGAGCTCAAGCAGAAGACCGGACGCTCGCTCGAAGAGTGGCTTCGCTTACTCAAGAGGTCCGGGCCCAAAGATGAAAAGGACCGCCGTGATTGGCTCAAGCAAGAGCATGGCCTGGGAACAAATGCCGCCTCGTGGATTGCTGAACGCTCAGTGGGGAAAGGTTCGGAGACGGACGATCCGGATCAGTATCTTCGGGCGGCGGAAGGTTATGTGGAACAGATGTTTTCCGGCGCGAAATCCGGTTTGAGACCCATTTATGACGCCTTGCTAAAAATGGGACTTAAGGTAGGAAAAGAGGCGAAGGCTTGTCCCTGCCAGACCATCGTGCCGCTGTATCGCAAGCACGTGTTTGCGCAAATAAAACCAACCACGCGTACGCGGATCGATCTCGGTTTTGCCCTCGGTGATATGAAAGCGAGAGGACGATTAATCGACACCGGTGGCTTTTCAAAAAAAGATCGCATCACACATCGCATTCCGATTGAGTCGGTCAAGGACATCGACGATGAGGTTAAGCACTGGTTGAAAGTAGCATACGACCGGGACGCTAAGCGGTAGTGGGTCAGTTTCAACCCTCTGCGAAACCTCGGCGTTCTCTGCGACTCTGCGGTAATATTTCCGGCCCACAAACAAAACGCAGAGTCACAGAGGACGAGGTCGCGCAGAGAAAAATTTCAAACTGACCCACTACCTAAGCGGAAGATAAATGACGAATGGTAAATCGTAAACTGTAAGAAAGAAGGCTTGCTGTCACTGAGTTACGATTTGCATTCACCCTTTACTATTCACTATTCACCATTCAGCATTTACCATTTTCGTTCCTTCACAAGAGCATGGCAACAACAACTAAAACGAAAGGCCCGCGCATGAGCGACGAGGCCGTCAAAGCAAAGACCGGCAAGAACTGGGACCAATGGTTTACCATTCTTGATAACGCCGGCGCGAAAGAAATGTCTCATCCGGAGATCGTAAAGTTTCTCAACTCCAAGCACGACGTGGGGCCATGGTGGCAGCAAATGGTCACTGTCACCTATGAACAGTCAAGAGGCCTGCGCGATAAGCACGAAAAACCCGGTGGCTATCAGATCAGTGTAAGCAGAACCGTGAACGTGCCGATTGCGAATCTTTACAAAGCAGTGGCAAATGAAAAGAGTCGCGGCCGCTGGCTCTCCGCAGATGGATTCCAGGTGCGAAAGGCCACACCGAATAAGTCCCTGCGCGTTACCTGGAAGGAAGGTAAGACCAGTCTCGAGGTCAATTTCTATCCAAAAGGTGACAGCAAGAGCCAGGTCGTCGTTCAGCATAGCAAGCTTCCCGACGCAAAAGCTGCCGTCAGAATGAAGACCCTTTGGAGCCAGGCATTGGATCGATTGCGCGAAGACCTTGCATAGACGGTCTGAGCCCCGGACAATAAGGCAGGCGCCCACCGCCTGGATACTCAATGCAGAATTCCTCACCAGAACAGCCTACTATTGCACTTCGTGACCTCGGCAGGCGTGGCGAAGAAATTGCCGCCGCCTTTCTCCAGCAGGCCGGCTACCAACTCGTGGCCGCGAATTTCATTCTTCCGGTGGGGCGGAACCGCAACGATGCGGTAGTAAATGTGGAAATCGATCTGATCGCCTATGAAGGGCCCACTCTCTGTTTCTTGGAAGTGAAGACTCGCGCCTCAGACTGGTTTGCTGCCCCTTCGGCAAATGTTGATCTCAGAAAGCAACGCCAGATTATCCGCGCCGCCCACGCCTACCGGCGAATGTTTGGCCTCACTAATACAGACTATCGATACGACGTCGTTAGCGTCGTGATTCCGCCAGCTGAGGAAGGTCCTCGGGGCTTGCAGATCGACCTCTTGCGTAACTTCTGGGCAGAAGAAAAGTTTCGCAAGCGAATCTGGCAGGAACGATACTGGGATTGAGCCTTCATCCCTGGCATATTCTCCGGTGAAAATATTTGTGCAACTTTGCCCGCACAAGCGCGTTATTATGACCGAAAGTCGATTTTGGTCATCAGTCAAGGGGTTAAAATGCCAACAATAACGGTAAAAGAAGGAGTACGAGAGGCCATTTTAGACGCGACCGAGCGTCTCCTGGCCCGTTACGGTTACCGCAAAATGACCGTCGAAGACATTGCCCGCGAGGTCGGCGTGGGTAAAGGCACTCTCTACCTGCATTTCGCAAGCAAAGAGGAGGTCGTTCTCTCGCACGTCGACAGGATTGTGGATCGACTCAAAGAGCGTCTCCAGGCCATTGCCCGCTCCAATGCCACGGCCGCGATCCGCCTTCGGTTAATGCTCCTGACGCGAGTGCTCTACCGTTTCGACAGCATTCAGCATTACACGCAGAGTCTTAACGATTTACTCGCCGCGCTCCGTCCGGGTCTACTCGCTCGGCGTGCACGCTACTTCGACGAGGAAGCGCAGATCCTCGCGGATGTGTTGAACCAGGGAAAAGACGCCGGCGAGTTTGAGTTTGGCGACGCGCTGTCGACTGCGTATGCATTGCTGCACGCCACCAATGCTCTCCTTCCTTATAGCCTCAGCACGGCGGAACTGGGCGAGCGTGAAGACGTCAAGGAAAAGACCGCCGCCGTAGCGGACTTGATACTTCACGGCCTGCTGCGTAACGAGCGACGTGCAACGACCGTCGAGGAATGACCGAACACTTTTTAGGCGCCACTCCCCGTCTGTTTTTCATTCATCACCAAAGTTAATTCAAAGGAGAATCACAGCATGTTTGGATCTTCAGCCAACCACAGGTTTGCAGCATTGGTTCTGCTGACCCTCGCGGTCTTTCAGGTTTCGTCGGCCCAGCAGCCAGCCGCGCAACAGCCCGACGCCACCATCGACTCGGCTAGTCGCATTCAGATCATCGAATCTATCTCAAAGCGACTTAACGAAGCCTATGTTTTCCCAGAGGTTGCGAAAAAGATGGAGGCATCGTTACGCGATCGCATTGCTAAAAAGGAATACGATCAGATCACCAGTTCCAGAGCTTTCGCGGAGACTCTAACCAAAGACTTACAGGCTGTGAGTAGAGATAAGCACCTGCGTGTGCGTTACTCGCACGAACCGCTTCCCGTCCGTCAACCTCGACGCGAGCCCAGTACCGAGGAGCGGGAGGAACATCACCGCGAGATGAATTGGATGAACCACGGCTTCAACAAGGTTGAGCGACTGCGCGGCAATATCGGCTACATTGAATTCCGAGGCTTTTTCGATCCGGAGT
>JBGTLE010000051.1:0-4570 GCA_041744295.1 Pyrinomonadaceae bacterium
ACAAGTCGATCCGTGGCGATCTCAAGCGAGTTGAAGGCTACGGAGTGGCGAATCCGATCAGTGAAGTTTTGCAACGGCTCAAAATCGAGTTGCTAATCTGACCTAGTTGGCCCAATACGCACTCCTTTCTTCTTTTTAGAATTATCCGGTTTATAGAGCTTGAAGAGAAAATCTATGACAATACAGGTATACGGTGGCTACAACGCCTGACGGGAGTCGCGAACCAATACTTGTTGGAGTGGGAAGTGGAATCTCACCAACCGGCAAGCCACCGATATGGCCCGGCGACCAACAACCAGAATGGACAATAGTGCCACCAAAAGCGTCCTGAGTAACCCTAAATCTTATTAATCCGCCGGGCGTAATCATGGGAGACTTACAATTTCTTATTCTCCCCACTCAACCACGCATACGTCGTCGGTCATGGACTGTATTGAAACTCATTCCAACCCGGGAAATACCAACTCAAGAAAAGATTGCCGGGAGGATTCCAGGGAGGGTTGACACCTTCCAACATGATCAACGTGCCGCCCCCCATCGGGTTTTATTTAAGCTCCGAGACTGTCGATTCGAAAGTTTACGATACCCACTTGCCGCAATGTTGGAGGTGATTGTGCAGGAACAAAGGTGACCTCCGACACACTAGTTTGCTGACCAAACGGAGGCGTCGCTACAATGATATGAGCAACCGAATCCTCAGGGGTGTAAAAAGCGCCTACATCACCGATCGCTTCGGTGAACCAAGTGTTCCCGTGACCCCAACTATTCCAGGTGTAATAGACTTCAAGTCACTTCAAGTATGTCGTGTTCTGTCGCAATTATTACATGTCCCCATCCAGCGCCTTCAAATACAGCGATCCGCCGCGCTCCCGCGAGACTGGCCCAAAAGGGGATTAGGCTCCACGTAGATTGCCGGACCACGGCTCGCCGCTCATGCGCCAAAGATGTCCGTTCTGAATAAGCACGTGGACTTCCATCTGTCCACCCGTGAAATAAGCTGCGATGTCCACGATGGATGAAGGCGGATAGCCAATTAGCTAGTTCACCACGGGATATGGAATACCAGACAAAATTGGGTCAGTTGGGGGGACTTGTAACTTCCGCCCCTGCGAAACAAATCCCGTTTGCCGCTTTCATATGCAGCGATTTCCTTTCCGTCCTTAGCGTTCACATGAGACGGTACAGAGGGCGTTGTTTTGCAAAAAATGCAACTTGCGCCAACTCCATACGAAGCGTAGGATTCACCTCTCAAGGAAGAGATCACGGGTTCGATTCCCGTATGCGCTACCATTCCCTCGACCTCAGCAAAGGAGAGCCACTCATGAACTTAAGGCATATCCTCCAACCTCTACTACTCAGTTTGTTGGTGGCCACAATCGTTGCCACGACTCAACCGTCATCAGCCATTGCGCCAGAGACTGGCCCGGCCGCTTTTGGTGAGGGCGAATTCAGGTTCAACAATGAGCTAGTCAGTTTTTCTCTCGAGGCCCACGCGAACAAGAAGGGACACGCAAGGGGACGGGCGGTTTTTGACAACTTGTCCACCCAGACGCAGGTAGTCGTTAAGATCGATTGTCTAAGGATTGATTCGTTCGACGCGCTTATTACTGGAACGGTCCTACACAGTGACGATCCGGACTTTCCGAAATCTGCGGATGTTGTCTTCGCTGCCTCAGATGGCCGGGGGGTCCGTCCAGACATCATGACGCCGCTGTTTATAAGTCCATTTCCAGATTGCAACACTGGTTCACCACCTTTAACGATGTTCGAAGTTGGCAACATCCTAGTTCAACCCTGATTAGCCACTCAGTCAGCCGCAGGTGCACAACCACAGTGTCCGCAGCTCACAAGACCGGAAAGTGCCGAACCCTTCTTTGGGACCGGGAGGTCGAATCGTCTCGCCAGACTAGAGCTTCTCGCAACTCTTGGAAGAAGCTGAGCATTTCTGTCGTTGGCGTCAAAAATAGGTTCCGAAGAGTGTCCACTGCAGCGAGCCAAATTTTCCTGACTAGAGTAAAAGAGGGCCGCCCGCCAGAGGCCTTTTCCTGTTTGCCCGATTTGTGCCCGCCGCGGCAAGCATTCGGTCGAATACTGCTTCGGCATCCTAATTACACTAGCCTCTTTTCCGCGATGGTGCTGGATGAAACGCACTCCAACTCAAATACAAGGCTTACTTTAAAAGTCCAATACGAGGTTCGCTTCACAAAATCGAACTTCGCTGCCTTGGATTCTGAACCATCAGCTAAATGTGAGGAACCACCAGAATGCTGTGTTCAGTGTGTTGCTGATTGACGCAACAAAAGGGGGTTGGTATTAATCAAATCCTCATTTCCCTTTATGGTAATGGCTTGGCGGCTAACATTTCTTGAGAAACCCTGGAGCAATTGTAGTAATCCGGGTACTCTGCGAATCCGAACCTAAGTACTCGCTAGCTCGACTAGATCATCTCGCACTTTGAATCGTGTGGCGTAACGGCTTTCCTTCTCCTCACCTCCGTCCGAAAAAACGGAAGCACATAACAAGTCTGCTCATCTCCTCAATCCCATAATCCATTACGCGCAACTTTCCTTCCGAGCTAATCCGAATTCTACAACTCCATTTCTTCGGTAATGCAGACGAGTGGGCCTGAGCGTGTGACGAACTGGCCTCGCACACTCGTCGGTTGCCGGGCATGGTCGTTGCACCCCGTCTACTCGGCAGCGTCGACGTTGCTGATCAGCTATCCAACTTTTCGGAAAGACAAATGGTCAATCGGCCCACCCGAAAGCATTCGGGAAAGTTGATCGAAACCGATTCACGCTTTTAGTAAGAAGGAGAAACAAATGAAGCTCAAAAAAGTTTCGAGCATTCTGATCTTTTGTCTTTGCCTGGCCGGCATCGCTTATGGTCAGGAAACAACCGGCATCATTGAAGGCACGGTGGTTGATGCTCAGGGAGGCAGAATTGCCGGCGCTACAGTGCTGGTCGAAGGCAACGCCTTCAGTCGTACTGTGAACACCGACAGCGATGGTTATTATCGAATGCTGCAAGTCCCGGCAGGCACCTATTCCATAACAACCAGCGCGCCTAATTTCGGCACCGAGAGAAGCGACAACGTGCAGGTAACTCTCGGAACAGCCACTACCAGCGACGTCAAATTACAAG
This sequence comes from Pyrinomonadaceae bacterium, assembly GCA_041744295.1. Taxonomy (GTDB): domain Bacteria; phylum Acidobacteriota; class Blastocatellia; order Pyrinomonadales; family Pyrinomonadaceae; genus PSRF01. Next base: position 3,145 of record JBGTLE010000051.1, read on the forward strand.
CAGGAACAGTATCAGCCGCCGTCGTGGTGACCACCGCCGACACCGCGGCCATCGATACTTCATCAAACAAAATTCAAACCAACATTACGACCGATATTATTAATTCGACTCCCAGGGGGACGAGGATTGATAGTGTGTTGCAAGTCTCAGGCGCCACCAGGAAAGAACCACTGAGCCGTGGCTATCAGGTAGACGGCTCCAGCGGTGCAGAGAACACGTTCGTCATCGATGGTTCTGAAGTAACAAACTTCCGCACCGGCCAGTTACGCGAGACCAACAACATACCCTTCCAGTTCGTCCAGGAAGTGCAGGTTAAGTCCAGCGGATTTGACGCGGAGTTTGGCGGCGCGACCGGCGGCGTGATCAATGTCGTCACGAAGAGCGGCGGCAATGAGTTTCACGGTGAGTTTGGAATGCAGTTTGAGACCAGCGCGCTCAGCGCACGCCAAACCCTCACAGGAAAGATCGCCAACAGTGATCCGCAGTATCAAGCTAACCCATTAATCCAGGGAACCAGCGCAGCGGTTTTGAGCTACATCAATCCGCCGGGTGATACGTTCCTTAACACCTATCCCAGCGCCACTGTTGGTGGACCCATCGTAAAGAACAGACTCTGGTTCCTGGTGAGCGCGGCGCCGCAGTTTTACCGCGCCGAGCGCGATTTCCTTTTCCCCAACGGCCAGACGGTCCATTACAAGAGAGATTTGCGTAACGACTATGAGTTCGCACGTCTCGACTCATCGATCACAGACAACTTGCGCTTGTCCGGCACGTTCACTTACAGCCCACAGCGCGAGCATGGTCAAATTCCTTCTTACACTACGTCAGCTCCACCATCGAACGATTTCAGTCAGTTAGGTGGACGCGTCGCGGCAAACAATGTGACGGGCAGTGGTGTTTGGACGCCGACCACAAAGCTTGTGATCAGCGCTCGCTTTGGTCGCAACTATCTGAATGAAAAGGACAGCTCGTACGGAGTTCCCGCAGGTCCACGTATCCGTTGTCTTAACGGCGGCAGCCCAGCAGGCGTGCCGGCAACCAATCCCTGTGCTTCAGGCTTTAACAGCACTTCGGATATCACCAAGACCGTGAAGGACATCTCGATCCGCAAAACGTTTGACGCGGATGCGAGTTACCTTGTCGACAGTCTCGCGGGTCGCCACAATTTCAAATTCGGCTACCAATTGAACAAACTGTCGAATGACGTAGACCAGGGTTACTTTGGAATCGGAGAAGTCCGCTTGTTCTGGGGACAGTCAGATCGCGGTATCGGACCAGGCGTCTGCCCGACCGGACCGTGCCTTTCTTATGGCTACGGCTACCTTCAGGACTTTGGTACGGTCGGCCTCGCCGGCAGCACCAACAGTGCGTTTTATATTCAGGACAGTTGGCAGCCTACCACTCGCTTAACTCTGAATCTCGGACT
>JBGTLE010000052.1:0-45185 GCA_041744295.1 Pyrinomonadaceae bacterium
GCGCTACTTGATACGGACTCGGTTGTCCACTCACCCGGAACGCTACGTAATCACCTACCGCCAGGTTATTAACGTTCGACAGCGTCGCTTGCGAGATCGTCGCCCCAGCCGCTACCGTTGCCTGATTCGTAATCCACTGAGATCCACCCCCGGTGAAGATGCTGGTGAACCAGGCTTCGAGAAAGTTGTTGTGAATGGTGTACGGACCAGGGCCGCTCCCGATCAGGATTGCTTGCGATGACTGAGCGGTTTGCGTTCCCGGCGCAAACGCGCGAAAGCCTGCTACCCGCGAGTTCTTGATGGTGATGTCCGCGGCTGCCAACAGGTACCCACGGATGCATGTCGCAAATTCCGAATCAGTGCCGTCTTCCTCGCTATGTACCCAGACACGATCGAATTCGATGTGCCGCGGCACCGTGGCAAAGGTAAGAGGCGGACTGCTTCCGTGCATGACCCCCGCAAAGATCAGTCCATTGTTGATGATTCCAATCCCGAGGCTGTTATTCGTTATCTCAATGCCGACGATCCGATAATGGTGCGCGCTCGCAACTGCTTCCAGTGCCGGCGTCGACTGATCCGTCACCAACTTTGGGAGATTCAGAGCTGCCACCTGTTGCGCAGAGAGCGTTCTCAGCGTAGGAGGCAAACTGGCGACGTTCGATCCTTGAACTGTGATCCAATCAGCATCCGTGCCTGAACAGGGACCTTTCGGCTTTAGTTGAAATGGGGCTTCGAGGCCCGCGACGGTAAATACGGCGCCAGCTTCAAGTACCACGGTATCGCCACACTGGGCGGCGTTAAGAGCTGCCTGAAGATCGCCCCCATTGGGCACCACGATTGTGGCTGCTTCGGTGTTACCGGCGCATAAAAATACGGGTAATACGATGAGGAGAAGCTTGGTTAGGTTATGAAAACAAACTCGGCAGAGAATCATCTATTCCTCGGCAATCGGACTATCTCTGCGCGGGGCAGAGACTCCTGACTTTGTTGGAAATAGGGATCGACTGCGGTTGATAAAGCCGGAGAACCTGGCAGGACTTCAGCAACAAGAGATCAACGCTTCAGTACTGCTATTAGAATTTGATTTTATGAAAGGAAGAAGGGAGTGCGAACAGGAAAGAAACTACGCCCCGAAAAAGGAATGGCGCCCGAGAAGCTACCAGCCGGCCAGAAGACACAAAATGAGGTGAGTGCAGTGTTTCAGACCTTAACCGGTAACCTATTCGCGGTCTCCGATCGCCTTCGGCAGCCAGACTATCTTGGCGAACAAGCTCCAAGACTCTAGGCTTTGCGTCCCTATCTCACGATAGGTTTGCCTTTATCGGTTTGCAATCGACTGTTAAAGATCATGCCCATGGCGGGCAAGGCGATTAAACAACAGGGGTACATGTTTGTCAAGTTTTAGCGCTATAATCGTCTCTATTTCTTCAAGGATTTCTTCCATAGCCCCCACGGGTTCGTGTTGCCCAAAACATCGCTGTTGGTAAGAAAAGGCAAGCCAGCCTATACTTTAACTGCCTTACCTCAATTCAGAGTGGGAGTTTCTAATCGTGATGGGTTTCATAGGCGGCTCGGTCGGATATCAAGGTCTTCGTCTTTCGGAATCGATGGTCAAATGGTACTACGGCGGCGAGCCTGGCTTGATGGACGGCTCTGCCTACGCTGGTAAGTCCAAGATGGAAGTACTGCTCGGACCAGAGATCTGGACGGAAATTGCCGGCAAGACTGTTCTGGATTTTGGGTGTGGTTCAGGTAATGAATCAGCAGATATGGCTATTCACGGAGCCAAACGAGTTGTGGGGCTGGACATTCTCGAAGCGTCACTTGCCGCGGCCAGGAGACATGCGGCTGAACTCAACGTCTCGCAGATTTGTGAATTCACGACCAGAACTGACGAACGATTTGATGTCATTCTGAGTTTTGATGCTTTCGAACATTACGGGGACCCGGCCGGAGTGCTCGAGTCGATGGCAAAGTTGATTAAGCCGGACGGTCGTTTGATCGTAAGCTTTGGCAGTCCGTGGTATCACCCGCTTGGCGGACACACGTTTTCGGTGTTCCCCTGGGCGCACCTCCTCTTTACCGAAAAGGCACTGATTCGCTGGCGTAGCGATTTCAAGAGTGATGGAGCGACACGATTCGAAGAGGTCGAAGGCGGATTGAACCAAATGACTATTCGGAGGTTCGAGCGATTGGTCGAGAAGTCGCCATTCCGTTTTGTGCACATGCAACTGATACCCATCCGACCGTTTCGCTGGTTCGCCAACAGATGGACCAGAGAATTCACAAGTTCAACTATTCGCTGCCGTCTACAACTGCGTGACCAAAGCTAGAGATCACTGGCCCCCAGCGCCCTGATCTCGACTCTCTGACCAGTTGCTAACGCGTCATAACATCTGGTGACGATTTCTAGATCGCGCCGCCCATCTTCCGCTGGAGTGACCGGCGCTCGATCCTCACTTACTGCGGCCACGAACTCCTGCATCTCGCCTAGATAACCGGTGTGATCTCTCTCTCTTAAGTGTATGCGAATTCGTTGCAGCCCAGGTCTCATTAGTTTCGCCTGGAGTGAATAAGGGCGCACGTAGGAAATCATCGTGGTTAGGAACCTGGGCCGTACCGGATAATAGTCAAGGTAAGAAGCGCCTGGCCAGAGATGAATGGTCCCACTGTCACCGGCAATTACGACGTCAGGCAAATGCCCGCGTTGCGAGGACCAACTGAGAAGCATGTGAGCTTGCCAGCCGAAACGGCTCCCGAACAGAATTTGAGCGCTATCTTCCCCTGACATCTTGGTGTTTATTTGCATACTGCGCGACACGGTGGCGCTGTCCGGCTCACCCATCAGCAGTCGCAATGCTCGAATATAATGAACCCCAATATCCATCAACACACCACCGCCGAGTCGTTCTTTGTCAGCAGCCCAACCACCGGGTCGCCGTACCCCACCCCCATGTGCAAGAAAATAGAGCGGCTCGCCAATGGCGCCGCGTTCAATCAATTCCACTGCTTTGCGCACAGCTGGTCTGAAATGCATATCCTCCGCCACCATCAGAATTGTGCCGGCAGCTTTAGCGGCGGCAATCATTTCATCGGCATCGGACAAATTGGTAGCGATCGGTTTTTCAACCAGCGCGTGCTTCCCTGCTCCGGCTACGGTGTTGAGTGCTGAGCGGTGCAAGTCGTGTGGCAACGCGAGCGTCAGCGCTGCCACTCTTGAGTCGGTAGCGGCCTGTTCGAGATTGAAAAAACAATCTTCCGCTTGGAAAACTCTGGCTATGCGTTCGGTCCTTTGCTGATTCTGACCACAAACAAATAGCTTAACTTTGGGACTCGCCATGCGCAGGTATTTCAGGTGAGTTTGTCCCCATCCGGTTCCGACTACACAAACGCCAATTTGCCTGGTGATAATCGCGGGGCTGGACGGCGGCTTGAGGTGCCTACTGCGATCCGTAATGCCGGGACTTGCGATAAGTTCAATCTCCGCCTCAGTGGCGCCGGCCTCTTCGTAGGTTGCCTTCGCGATGTTTGCCGGTGCCGACGGACGCAATCTTTGCCGCGCCACCTTCACGCCATCCATAGCTCCCGACAGTAGCAACGTGGTCCTTACTGCGCGACGAAGCCTCGGGTACTCGCTTGTGTCCGTCACCTGCGGAAAGAGCAGCGGTAGTTCGCGATTAAAGGTCGGGTTCGCTCGCGACGCGAGCACCCGTGCGACATAAAGTTTGCGGTCGCCACTATCAAGCGTCTTCTCAACTTCACAGAGAACAACTCGGAGACTTCCGGCCACGTATGGAATGAGGTGTTCATCTTCGCGGATGTCGAGACCCAACAACTGCTCCTTGCCTTGCTGGCGTCTTCGCATTCGCATGGCGCCGATCATGGTACTCCGGGCACTTGCTGGCAGGATGTTAATGGCGAAGCGGCCGGTTTCCCGTATCGCCGCCTCAATTCCGTAGGTTCGATTTGGATTGACTATGACGCGGGGCGGATCAAGTGAGACCTGTGCGAACGACGCTGAAGCGAAGAGGTGGATCTCGCCGTCGGGCGCCGCCGCTGTGATAATGCCGCAGACGCTTTGCACGCGCGTATCCCAAATTGTTCTTCCAGGCCAGCGCATTATTTAGTCAAGTCTGAGATCAAGAGATGTCGCAGATGAGAGGTGCGCGATTCAAGGACCGTTTCAAGGATATCCGCCACGAACAACGTATGGTCGCCAATATCCTCACTGCGCCTAACGCGACAAGATGTTGCAGCCAGCGCTTGCTTAAGAAACAGAAAGCCGGAACCGTTCTCAAAAACATCGAGCGCGGCGCACTTGTCGCGCTCGCGACCGGAAACTGTTCCGCACGCGAGTGCAATACTCGCTTGTTTCTGGTTGAGAACCGACAAACTGAATTCAGGTTGTGATAGCAGCAGCGAATGTGTGTATGAACTCTTGTTCAATGATATCCAGAGCGCGGTTGGGTGATGCGCTACTTCCGAGAAGAGGGAAACGGTTATGGCATTTGATAAGTCAGGAGTTCGTACCAGGACGATTGCTACCGCGCTCTCCATCACCGAGTCGGAAATGTATGGGCTTATCAATTCGTACTACTCCAGACGGATTCGTAGATGTGCAAAGTTCTTTCTACTGTGGTTGGCATCGAGAACTCAGCGTGCACCCGCTGAATGCCCCTGCTGCTATATTCCGCGTGTAGCGCACGATCCTGCCCTAAGTGTGCTATCGCCTTTGCCAATGCTTCGGGCTGCAACGGTGGGACCAGCAAGCCGGTTTCATGATCGGCCACAACCTCAGGAATACCGCCGCTCCGGCTACCAACAACCGGCACTCCGCAGGCCATCGCTTCAGCCAGGACTAGTCCAAACGCTTCGCCAACTGTCGCCAGGATGAAAAGGTCAGACGCCTGTAGCAAACGTGTCGGATCAGCTACCAAACCCAACCAATGAACCCGATCCTCGATTCCGAGTTTACGACTCAGCGCCTGAAGCTCGTCCATCATCTCACCGTCACCGGCAACGAAGAGATGGGCGCCAACATTTTGTGCTTTCAGTAAGCCACACGCCTGGACAATCGTCTGCGGGTTCTTGATAGGTTTGAGAAACGAAACAGTCGTAAGCACAAGTTCCCCGGAAGGTATTCCATACTGCTCCTCCAGCTGCCGGCGTTCATCCGGGTCCGGGGCAAACCTGTTGGTGTCGATACCCAAGTGCCGGACGATGATTTTATGTTCATCGACTCCACCGGCGATCAGTTGTTCCTTGATGAAATGTGAGATCGCGATCACTTTCGTAATCGGATAGGTTGTTACACGATTCCGAATCCGCAGCACAATTCGTTTCCAGCCTCGTGCTCTAAAAATGCCTCCGTTCTGCATTTCGTAGATGACATATTTTGCCCCGGCAGATTTCGCCACCCAGGAGATCGGGCTGAAGTAGTCGAAGAAAATAATATGCACTGTGGTGATCCGGAAATTCCGTATCAACGCCTTTAACTCTTTTCGGTAATTAGCAGCGCCGTTCGCATAGCTGATCGCCGCGACTTCGACTCCAGCCTCTCTGAACCGATTCTCAACCTCGGGCGCCAACTTTTTCGCAAACACCAACACTGGACGGCCGCCTTTGGCAATGAGCGCCTTACAAATTTCAAGATGGCGATCCTCCTGACTGCACCAAATTCTCGGAGCTGAATCCAGGAGGAATGCTACGTTCTCTGCCTGCATAGAAAGGGTATTCTCAGTTGGTGTGATGAAGATCGTATGCCTGCAACAGCTGCTTCACGTTGGCTTGCAAATCAAACTCACTACAAGCGCGCGCGCGTGCAGCTGCTCCCATTCTCATTCGGAGCGCCTCGTTGCTGAGCAGATCAAGAATGTGATCAGCAGTTGCAGCAACATCACCCCGCGGGACCAGGAATCCTGACGTGTTGTGTTCTATCAACTCAGGAATCCCTCCTACACGGGTTGCCACGAGAGGCTTGGAATAGACCATCGCCTCAGCAATCATCCAGCCGAAGACTTCCTCCCAGCGAGAGAGTTGGCAAACAATCTCGGCAGCGTCGTAAACACCCTCACCAAGAGGATTCTCGATCAGTCCGGTCCAGGTGATGTGGTCTGCGATCCCTGGATCGACTTCGTTCATGTATTGCTCTCGATAAGGCCCCTCTCCCACAAAGACAAACTGCACTTTATCATTCTTCTCAATAACTAAACTCGCGACACGCAGCAGATCGCCGATGCCTTTCTCGGGGATAATCCAACTCACTTGCAATATCACTGCACGTTCTTCGGGGATCTGAAACCTTTCTTTAAAGCGGCGGCCCTGGTTCGCATTCGGAACAATGCGGGCGATGTCGACGCCGTTATAAATGAGTTGGAATCGTGCGACAGGCAAAACATCCAACTTCAGGATGCTTTTCAAACCATACTGGCTGACACATAACACGCGATCGATCGGTAGATTAATCAGACGTATCAATTGGCGTTTCCAATATGGAGCTCGCTCAGATTCATAACCGCTCGGTCGCGAGGAGTGATCCGTGAAGAACACCTTCCGTACCGAACGCAATTTACTCAACCATGGATAAAAGCCAAGAAACCCAAGAAAGTGCAGGTGCAACAAGTACGGTCTGTGTTTCGACAGGACCCTCCAAAGCTCTTTCAAGCCTTTTAAATTTCCCTTATCGATGTTCGGCACGACCTCGATCACTACATTCGGCAGATCGAGAAAATGCAGCACTTCGGCTGAGGGAGGCGTAAGGAAGCAGAGCACGCTCTGCCAACCCATGCGGTCCAACTGCAAAGATAGTTCTCGTGCGAAAGCTTCGGTTCCGCCTATTCGGAATGGTTCCACACCGAATACTGAAACAATGCAACCCATTATTTGTCACTTGGACGAGGCCGGAAGTATTGCGGGAAGGTCAAGGATTCGGAAGTCATGCTCGCTGTAGTGGCTGCTTATTTGTGGACGCTTCGCCACTTGGCTTTGACTCGCTCGATAGTCTGTTCGACTTTGAGTGTGGTGTGAAGCGCAGCAGAAAAAGCACGATGTAGTTTTGGGTGACGATCTGGCTGAACAAAGTTAGCGACGTAATTATTCATGTTACCGAAACCAAGAATTCTCTGATCTTCATCAGAAAGCTCACCCAGAAAAGCAGCGTTCAAGAGCAACGGGTGATATCGATAAAACTCTACGTCCTCATGCTGGAGAGGCACGTCGGGATGGTGATAGTTCAGAAACACTGCTTCACGAGGTTCCAGAATCGGAACTCCTTGCCGGTGTATTCCGGAGGTATCAAAGAGAAATGCTGATCCAGCTGGGCCAAGAACCTCAATCAACTCCGAGTCGGAAACTGGGTCGAGTTCAACTGTTGGAATCGGCCGCGGATGATATTTTCGATGACTGCCCTTGATGTAATTGAAAGCACCGCTCTTGACGTCGGTTAAGTAGATCGCGAGCTTTACTTCTCTTGGAATTTCGCTGGTGTCTTTCTGCTCGTACCAGGCGTCGCCGTGCCAACCGTGAAAATCTCTGGTCGTGGGAAGCGACTTCCACCCCTTGGCTTCCACCAGCTCGAATCCATCACCGAGATAAGAGTTTAGAATATCCTTTACCAACGGATGCAGTGCGGCCTTAAGAAATCCTTGCTCAACCGTCAAAACGTCTTCAACCATCTGACGCTGACACTCTGTTTTCTCAAAGCCATCGTAATCATTCCACCGCAATCCGTTCAGCCGGTGGCGAAACGCTGACTGCATTCCCCTCAGTTGGTCTGGACTGATGATGGGAGGCAATCTTACGATTCCATTCACTTCCAATTCCTGTAACAGCTGAACTGCCTGATCGTCAGCCACGCGAAGGGCGTCAAGGGCATTGACGTTCGCACCGTTGCTGGAATTCTTATAATCGCGCGTTGTGCTCATAAATATTCTAAGTCTGACTACTCGGCGCAAGCAGGGGGATTTGCCTGTGCCTGTTCAAGGACTTCGAACCTAACCCCGGGAACGCTGCCCTCAGTCGCTCGGCGCTTCAAAGGGCTATCAGGACTCAGCTTCCAATTTCCGCCCCGATAGTCGACAAATCCCAGGCGGTCGAAACTTGGCGGAAAGAAATTACCCCGAGGATAGTTCTGCCCAATTCTATAACCCTGCCCCGCATGGTTTGCGTTGTCGGCGATGACATTGCCGGTGATTGAGCCGCCCGGAAAACAAGATAGCAATTCAGGTCCGCGCTCACAAAAAATCCCATAACTATTGTATTGAACAATATTGTTCCGAAAGATAAAGCGCCGTGTCTGCTCCCCGTAGCTCGTGATTATGTTGCCGGTGTGCTGGATCGTGTTGTTCTCAAAGGCGATGGCATCCCCGCCGGCGATCTTAAGGAACATCGCGCCCTCATCCGGTCCCATTCCGATCATCAAATTATTTGCGATTCGAAACCGTTTTGCCTCCTGGCTGGCATTGATGTCATCACGTCCGAGAATTGTGAATCCATTTCCCGCACGGCGCACGATATTGTTCGTAATCTCCAAATCTTCAATCGTGCTCCAGGGTGCTCTGCCATCTTGATTCCGTACCGTCAGCACAAAAGCGCCAATATGGCCTCCGCTGTCGATAAGATTTCCATCGATAACGATCTTGCGAGCGTTCTTTAGTTCAATGCTCGCTTTGATCGTCGCTTTTCCGAACCACGCTGCGGGTTTGAATATCGTGTTGTTGCGAATCTGAATATCGGTTGGAACCAGGTTTGCGATGGCTGGATCCCCGCCACCAAACATGATTCCCTGACCGCCACCCTCGATGTAGTTATTGACAATATTGAAGGGACCAGGGCCACTCCAACCCGCGACTGCCTGAGTCTCATCTCCGGCGCCGGCAAATCCGGAAACGTAGGAATTGCAGATGTTCGTCAAGCCACTGTTAACTGCAAAGCCGCGCCGCGCTTTGTTCAAACCAGTCGAGTGCACGTAAACACGGTCGAAGATCAAGTGATGTGGAAACTCGTCATAACTTTTAGCTGCCGAGCCGAGGTCGATCAAATTGTAGAGATACTTACCGTCCCGAGTCGGCGAGAATTCAACGCCGATGAACTTATAGTGATGTGCACCCGGTTCGGTCGCAATGGCTACGCTGCCGTCAGGAGCCAAAATCTTCGGCATCGCGGCCGCATGCACTTCCGGTTTAATTCGTTCACGCTCAGCAGCAATGCCGTTCAGCCGTGAGGTGCGAATGGTGATGTATCCCGGACTATCGGAGCCTGCAGACTTCTTTCGCAACACGATCGGGCCTTTGAAAGTCCCACCGGCCTCCAGAACTATCGTGTCGCCGTAATTTGCCTTATCTATCGCCGCCTGGAGATCGCCATTGGATGGCAGCGTGTTCGTGGCGGATTGTGATGTGACGCGACGGTCTCGAGTCTGAGTGATGGGAGGTTGCCGGCGCTGGGCGAAAATGATGACGAGGCAAACAGCAATCAGTCCCACAAAGATTGCTGCTAAGGTGAACCGCTTTACTGCCATCGCTACATTCATCAATACGTGTTGACTACCCTTTGTCGTTTTTCATGAACACAAACTGGTTGCAACCCAAACCAACCTTACCGCAGTTCATTTTCGTCAGACTAAATCCACGGCTCTTATAGAACTCAAAAATTTCGTCTGGCGTGGCTACCTCGTAAGGATATCCGCCAACCCAGTCGATGATGTCGCGCCAACGGCTCATGCCTCGTCTCTCATCATACGTCGTCCACGAGCTTACGTATTCGCCGGGTTTCAACCTTACGATTGAACTGACCAACGACTTGATCTCGGCCGGAGCTGTAATCAACGCTGCAAATGGCGCCTGCAGAAAGCCCGGCAAATTGTTGTAAGTTTTCTTGATTGTCTTCCAGCGGGAACTCTGACTGCCAGTATCGTTGTAGATCGCAATAAAAACTCTGCCACCGCGCGCTACCAGCCAGTGCGTGTTTTCAAGGGCCGCCCACATTTGGCCAGTGTGGTGCAACACTCCCCAGGAATAGACGACGTCGAAGCTGCCGAGCGAAGCAATGTACTGCGGGTCAAGCGCCGAACCTTCCTCGACAACCCACGATGAATCGTTTGGAAAGTAGCGCCGCTTTAGTTCTGCCGTACAGGCAACTGATTGCGGATCAAAGTCGAACGAGTGGACGCGCGCGCCGAGCCGGCGAGCAGCCAAACTGAAAAGTCCGCTGCCGGAACCAATATCAACGAAACTCTTGCCCGCGAGTGTGTCGGCCTCGAGCATTTCCAGCAACGATGCTTCGGCACGCTTGATTCGATCTTCGTCGAGCAACGTCAGGAAGCGACTCCAGTTGCGGCCAAATTCAAATCGTTCGCCCGCCGCCACCTGTGATGCATGTAGTTCCATAACGCTCATGTCGGTTGATTGTATAATAGAACTCAAGTTTTCTACCCCAGCAAACACTTTCGTGGTTGATTGTAAGGCGTCCCTCCGTGGGGGCGCCCCTTGGCTTCTGGTGTACGGAGCGCCCGCGTAGCGAATGGCGACCTCGGACGGTGACGCCCAACAAACAGACGAAGCCGGCGCTGTGGGTCGCGCCGGCATTTTCCATCTGGATCCGGGAGTCAGCCTGCTTCATTCTTTGGTTCGACCAGCACGACGCCTGTTCGCGGCAACACCAAGTAGTCCCAGCCCGGCAAGAATCATTGAGGCCGGTTCAGGTACCGGCTGAGCCACCCGGAAGGAATACGTATAGGAATCGACGACGTTGCCCGCTCCTGGTCCGCTCGGAATCACGAAGTCAGCAGGGTCGCCGAGAATATCGACGCGCAGCGTTGCGTCTCGGAACTGAGTCATCGTGTTCTGAATCGTAAAGCTAAAGATCTGTGTGTAGGGTGGCGGAAATGCGTCGAACAGCGGTATCCGAAACGTCTGCTCCTGAGTCGCCCCGCCTACTTCCGTGAAAGTAAGACGCAGCGTATCCGAGCCCGCGGCTGGAATCACACCTGTTATGTCGATGAGAAAGTCGATTTCGGGACCTTCCAGAACGGTTCCTGGATTCGAGAACAGATCGACGCGCGTGAAACCGGAGTTTTGAAGGGCAACTGTGTTACTGAAAAACAACGGATCGGCATGAGCCGTTGTGTTCAGAAACAAAGCAAAGAAGAGAGCGGCAAGTGGTAGTTTGTTAGTCATTCTCATGGTGGTAAAAACCCAATCTATGAACTGATAAAAGTGCTAATCCTGAGGGAATACCAGCAAATTGTGGAGATATCGCAACTGGGAATTTGCGCACTGACTGCTTGGTTCGAAATCCCTCATTCTCGAGTCAAAACCTATCAAGTTTAGGAGTCTCGCAGTCTTGAAACTGAAGTAGCCACAGGAATCACCTCTCCCTCAATATCGAATCGCGTAATAAAACAGCTTTGCATATTCACCCGCCACCATCTCCCAGCCGCTCAGGTGCAACCACCAAACTGTCGCACCTGGCGTCTGCCAGCCCGGCATCACCGGGGCAATTCCGATAGTGGTTCCGCTCCCTTTGAAGGCGTTACGAAAACTTCGCAATGCACGTCTCGAGTGATATCCGGAAGTAACAATCAAAAGTGAACCAGATTGCGGCTGAAAATACTTGCGAGTAGCTAACGCTTCTTCCTGAGTGCTGGTTACAGCTGACGGGATGACGACGATGGCATCATCAGGAACACCAAGTTTGACTAACTCCTTAACCGCGCTTTCATAAAAATAGGGGTTGCGCTGCTCCGCGCTTACCCAACCGCCGCGAAGATTATCGTTCGTCAGAATAATCTTCGGAGCGCGACCTTCTCTGAATAGCTGTGCCGCTAACGCGAGACGTTCGCCTAACGTTCTGGAACCACTCAAGACGATGATTGCATCGGAACGGTCGAGCGGCGCCTCGACTATCAATAGCCGCGCCGCGACCCATGAAACCACCCATGCTCCTGCAAGCAAGAAAATGGCGACGGACAGCCGTCGCCAAATATTCCAACGTCGTCTTGAATTGCCCTCGGCCATAGATTCCAAGGAGCGTCCCTCCGTCGAGACACTCCATAATGATTACCAGCAGATGCCCTGATACCCACCACCCGACGTCTTATCAAACAGCCTTACGAGATCAATCAAAACATGATGCTCGGAAAGCTTGGTTTCTATTGCACGAAACTCTTCCGCTTTGTTTCCGATGATAACCACATCGGCACTCGTCACGACTTCATCGATGCTCGTTCGCATGAGTTGGGAGATGTGCGGAATCTCGCGCTCAATGTACTCCTTGTTGGCCCCCGCGAGACGGGCCAGCGACACATCGCGATCGTAAATTGAAAGCTGATAGCCCTTTCCGATCAGGGTTTCGATCAACGACACCATTGGCGATTCACGCAAGTCATCTGTCCCGGCCTTGAAGCTGAACCCCAACACGCCAATTCGTTTCTTGCCGGTATTAATCACGAGCTCCAGCGCGCTTTCGATCTGCAGTCGATTGCTCGGCAAAATTGAAGCCAATACGGGCGCCTCGATGTCGAGCTCCTTGGCTTTGTAGTTCATCGCACGGAGATCCTTCGGCAGGCACGAGCCGCCAAATGCAAATCCGGGTTTGAGATAATACGGCGAGAGATTGAGTTTCGTGTCCTGGCAAAAAACATCCATCACTTCGTGGCTGTCCACCCCGAGGGCTTTGCAAATATTTCCCACCTCGTTTGCAAAAGTGACTTTCAAAGCATGAAAACAGTTGCAGACATATTTCACCATCTCAGCTGTCTTCACTGGAGTTACAAACAACGGCGCGGCAATATCAACATAAAGCCTGCGCACGGTTTCAGCCGTCTCAGCTTCGTCAGCGCCGACGAGCGTAAATGGCGGCGCGTAAAAATCTTTAAGGGAAGTGCCCTCACGTAAAAATTCGGGATTGATACAAACCCCGAAATCCTGACTCACTTTTTTGCCGCTGCTTTTTTCCAAAGTTGGCACGACCACAGTTTCAATAGTTCCCGGCAACATTGTGCTGCGAATGACGATGACGTGCCGGTCACTCTTGTCGCGCAGACTCGCGCCAATCTCTTCACATACGCGCGTGACGTAGCGGAGATCGAGGCTGCCATTGGCATTGCTTGGGGTACCCACGCAGACAAGGGAAACTTCGGAAGCCGCGATTGCCTCGCCCGAGTCGGTTGTCGCTTTCAATCGCCCGGACGCGACTACCTCGCTGACCAACTCGTTCATGCCGGCCTCGACGATGGGACTGTGCCCCTGATTGATGATCTCGACCTTGCTTGGGCTTACGTCTACACCGATCACATCATGGCCGTCCTTTGCAAAACATGCGGCCGAAACGCACCCAACGTAACCCAATCCAAAAACGCTTATTCTCATTCGCACCTCTCTCTAGAGAACATCAGATCCAAATTCAATCTCTCAAGCCTGAAACTCTCCGAGTCGGAAAGGTGGGCCCTGTCCCTGCTTCCTTAAACCGAAGGCGTGACGGGTCGAGGCCCGGTGCTGCGACGATCATTACTGCAAGAAATATACATAATGATCGGTGTTTCCGATCTTCTGCCAGCCGGGATAGTCGGCTCCCGGCGGCATCTTGTCAGCCACGATGCACTTCGCTCCGGTCTTCGCGAACGCTGCGATCACTTGTCGCTTCACATCGTTGTTGCTATGCCAGAACTCGTCGACGTCGTCGCGCACCGCCATGTCAGAACCGGCCGTAATCTCCGCGATGATCTGCACCTTTGCCAAGCGGCCCCAGAAAGAACCCGAACCGAATCCCGAACCGATGAACGCCACCTGATCGCCGGGCTTCACGCCCATAGTTGAAAGTCCATCGGCCACTTGCCAGTAAACTGAACCTTGTTCACGGAAGATACCCGGCAATGACGACATTGCCGGGGTCATTTGTTTCGCAAGTATTACGGTCATGCCGGCAACGACTAGCGCAACCACGGCTGCATATTTCAAGCGCGCCGATCCTTCGTCTTTGCGGAACCTCACGCCCGAAAAAAGTGCCAACCAGACGACCACGATATAGGCGCCGATGTATCTGGTCTCAACGTGTATCAACGCATACATCGACAGCGCCCCGATTGCCGGAAACAGCAACTGCCAAAATCGAATGCGCGTTATCCATTGCCACACTGGCGTTTTCGCGTACAACTGCAGCACGAGAAAAGTAGCGAGCACCGCCATCCCAACCGGACTATTTATCAATACCGCGTAGTAAGCGAGTAAACCCTGCGACAACGCAGCAAGCTGCCCACGTAGATTGAATCGCCCCACCAGACCTTCGTTCCAGTAAGACGCGTCGTACCAGGGCGGATAGGTCGACTTGATTGGCTCTTTGAATTCATAGGCAGACGGATTGTCAAAAATTTTGGTTGTGGGATGTGCCGGCACACCCGTGCCGGGTGGAAGTCCACGCCAATGTATGTAGGCCTCAGTACCGTCAATCAACCAGGCATAAGCAAGCTTGCCAGTTTCACTAAAGGTCCAGCGACCCTTCGCATTGCGCAGCGCTAAGAGAAACGGGGCGCTGACAAGCAGAAACAGCACTCCAGCGAGCACCACTCGAGGCAATGCTTTTCGTAAGTTTTCAAATGAAAAGAGCAAGACGAGCAGAAACACAAAAGCCAGCGGAAACATTACGGCTTTCGCCAGATAAGCAAAGCCGAGGGCTATTCCCAAACAAACTACGAGTACCCACTTTTCAGGGTGCAGGCGGATGCGAATGAGGAGCCCGCCTATCAGGAACACTGCCGACGCGACCAACATATCAGGCGTCACCACCTCGATCGTGATCAACACCAGCGTGCACCAGAGAAACAGCAAATAGCCGATCGCCTGCCAGGCCCAGATGGGTAGAAATGCATCAGACGCGCTGCCTTCACTTCGCTCTGTTTGGTAGCAAATAATCTGAGCCAACAGAAACTCAAAGCAGACAAAGCAGATTAGGTAGATGAGAAAGTTGACGAGGTGTACGACCGGGTATTCCCAATAGCTCGATGGGCGCAGCACAAGTAACGCAGCGCCGAGGAACCACGAATAGAGCGGGCTCCAATAAGCATTGACCGCCCAGGTCCAATCGCGTTGCAGATACTTTTCGGCAACGTCCAGGTAAGAGACGCCATCGGGATTCATGAAATTGCGGCCGGCCCAGGCTTGTACGAGACCAAGAACTACAACCAACACCCAGGCGATGCGTCGCAAGCGTATGTTCAAATTTGTGGGGGTCATTGCTACCAGAATCTTGGCCGAAAAAGGAACTCAGAAAAATGTTAGCCGCGGATGCGCGCGGATGAAAAAGGGATCTGAATAAAAGAAAATCACCAAACGTTGTCTGCTAATTTTACTCAGATCCGTCCTATCCGCGTGAATCCGCGGCTAATTGGATCACGCTCGCTTGAGAGTTGTTTCACGCCTTGGGCTGACAAACCAGAATGAACTGATAGCCAAAAAGCGTGCTGCGGAGTTTGGTCAAACCCCAGTTGAATAGATGAAGGAAACTGAGCGGCCGGCCCTTGCTCGTAGCAGGCAGGATCATCGGCAAAGGAATCGGAGTAGCATTAACGCTCACCACGTCCAACCCCGCCTCATCCGCAAGTTGCCTCATCGTTTGTAAGGTGAAGAACCGCAGATGACTTTCGTCGAGAATTCCCACACGGCTGTAATTAAAGTTCCCAAAAAGCAGGTTCAGCCGCACCCAGATGTTTGCAATATTGGGCAGCGATATCAATACCTTCCCGCCCGGCTTCAAATGTTCACTCACGCGAAGAAGAATGTTACGTGGGTCGCGCAGATGTTCGAGAATGTCGCCGAAGATGATGGCGTCGTACTTGCCCAGACCATCCAGTTCCATCGTCTCGATATCGCCGACCATCATTTCCTTGCAATGTTCGCTCGCGGTTTCCGCCATTAGCGGATCCTGTTCGATGCCGGTCACCGTGCAACCGCGGGTAACCATCTCGGCAGTGAGATAACCAGTCGCAGTACCAACTTCCAGTACTTCACCGGGCCGCTCCTGCTCAATCCAGCGAATGATCTGAGCATGGCTGCTGTACGGATCGGACTTCTTGTAGATGTATTGTTGACCGCTGATGTCGTATTTGGGTTCGTAAAGCAATCTGGATTTGTGCAATTTGTGTTTTAGTGCGGTCTTAAAACAGTTGAAAGCATAACCGAAGCCGTTAACGTAGCAAATCTCGTCGCCATAGTACGTCGGGATTGGTCGCTCGACAATCTTAAGTCCTGCTTCATGAAACTGAATCAGTATTTCGGTATCGAAATGCCACTCGTTTGAGTTCAGCAGAAACGGAATTCGCTTGAGGGCGTCACAACTGTAGAGGCGATAGCCGGAATGGAATTCTGATAAGTTCATTCCAATGATCGTGTTCTCCAGCCAGGTCAGCACTTTGTTTCCGAGAAACTTGTAGAAGGGCATACCGCCTTTGCGTGGATCGCCGCCCTCAGCCATGCGCGATCCAAAGACCATGTCGGCTGCACCGGTCTCCAGCGGTTCGAGGAGTTGCGGCAAAACTTCGGGCGCATACTGTCCGTCAGCGTGGAGCATGACGACGATATCGAGCTCGCGCGCGATTGCATATTGATAGCCTGCCTTCTGATTTCCGCCGTACCGAAGATTGCTGGCATTGCGGTGGACGGTAAGTTTATCGAGGTGCTTTGCCTGCTTGTAACCGAGGGCAGCGTAATAGGTGTTGTCCGTGGAACAATCGTCAAAGAGGAACACCTCCTCGACCTTGTTCCAAACATCCTCAGGGATGCGGTCGAGCGTCCAGTCCAGCTTGTTGACAGCGTTATAGGCGATTACAAAGATGCCAATTCGCTTGTTTGCTGTAGCAACTGCCATCCGAAAACTCCTATTCGTTGCGGTGACTCGGGGATAAAAGCATTGCGGTAGGCTCGGTGCTGAAATCTACGAATTCTATAGCTCAATCACGCGCGCTTGTCCATCTTAGTAGGACAGAAATTCCTGTCTGTCTTCTTCTGACGTAGGACCGACTCGTGTCTGTCGGACTTTCTATTCCGCGGCACTGACAGACAGGAATGTCCGTCCTACACGCGGATTCCGCAAAGCCTCAGCAGAAAACTGCTACCCCAGGTCAAATGTATTGTGCCGAAAACCCCCGGCATGATCAGCGTCATTCCCAATCCGCCGCCCGCTTTCCTGGCGGCCTGCCACCCGGCAAACACCGCTAACAGCAAATAGAAAGTCAGCTCGATCAGTAACAACCACCAGGCCGGCGGCCAAAAAAACCCGGCTAACAAAAGCGAAATGATCGAAAGCACAAACAGCGGCGCAACCAGGTGTCGCGGTTTTATCGAACCGGGCTGCAGCCGAATCATCGCCGCTTTCCAACCGCCATAACGAAAGTACTGAGCTGCGAGCGCTTTCAGAGTCCCTCTCGCAAAATAGTCGCAATGACCCGAACGATCCAGAATTACTTCCTGGCCAGAGCGGCGGACGCGGTAATTAAAGTCGTAATCCTCGTTTGTCAGGAGGGCTTCGTTAAAGCCTCCCAGTTCTTTCCAAAGTGATTTGCGAAAGCAGGCAAACGCCACCGTATCAACCGGCTCTTGCAAGGCTCCCCCTTCGCTGAGCCGGTACTTGGCATCTCCGATTCCGAACGGATGCGAGACAGCGCCGGCAATCGCGCGGGCCACAGTTCCGTCTGATGCTGAGATCACTCGGCAGGGCATTCCCACCACACCGGCGTGGTCTTGTTGAATCACTTCAACACATCGCCGAATGTATCCGGCAGATGGAACCGCGTGCGCGTCCATGCGCGCGATGATGTTTCCGTTGGCGGCGGCAACGCCGAGATTCAAAGCGGTGGGAATAACGCGGGCCGGGTTTTCGATTAGCTTGATAGTCAATTCTGGTCGCGAGCGTCTGAACTCGTCGATCACCGAGCGCGTTCCGTCTTCCGACATACCGTCGATGACGATGATTTCGTAGAACTCGGGATCATATTGGTCAGCGAGTTGATCCAGGGCCTTACCGATGAAGCGTTCTTCGTTGTAGCAGGGGATCACTACGGAAACGGTCTCGACGTCCGTGGCTGTCGGCATCGGTAGTTTTTGCACAAACGTCTCCGGCATCTTCAAGAAGTCTGGCACTCGTTACTTTGGGACGCAGTCTTGTTGGTCTGGTGCGGCTCTGCCGCGTCGTTCGAGCGGCTCAGAGGATCGAACAGACTTCACTATCTATACCGCAGCCTCTTCGCGTGGCGTCCGCACGGCTGGAAACACTTTGGTATTGCGATGCTGGTCGATAGTCACTTCACAAATTTCTGCAAAGCGTGTGGCCACTCCATCCCAGCCAAAACTCTCTCGCACTGTGCGAGCGGCCCGCTGTCCCATCGCCCTTGCGCTAATCGGATCTTTTAGGATCTTCACAACTGCCGCCGCAAACGAGTCAGGCGTGTCGGCCAACAATAACTCGGCGCCTGCTGTCACCGGTAAACCCTCCGCCCCGATCGTGGTTGAAACCATGGGCTTTTCCATTGCCAACGCTTCATAGATTTTTAGACGGGTGCCCCCGCCAATTCTGAGGGGCACAACGTATGCCGCCGCGCGTTCCATGTACGGGCGCACGTCATCAACACGGCCGGTAACAACAACCGACTTGTCTCGCTTGCTCATCTCGAGCAGCGCCGGATAAGGATTACGTCCGACAACGGTCAGCGTCATGTCGGGAATAGACCGTTTTATTAGCGGCAGGATCTGCTCGGTGAAATAGCGTATGGCATCTTCGTTCGGCAGCCAGTCCATCGATCCGGTAAATACCAGATTGTGCGCGTCCAGCTTTTCCCTGCCACTCGGCCGAAAGAACTCAACATCAACGCCGGTTGGCACGTCGAAGACCGCGCGCGCCAAATACTCCTGCTGCATCTGCTCCCGATCCTCGGCTGAAACAGCAATCACCGCATCAAAGCGACCGCACATCTCGTTCTCAAACCGACGCATCTTGCGCCACTGATCTTTTAGATAAGCCTGCTTAAGCTGGTTGGCTTGTACCTCGTAATGGCGCTTCCAGATCATCGCTTCAACGTTGTGTTGGAAAAGCACGGTGGGACAGGACAAGTGGCGCGGAACATTGATCGCCGGCGCCAAAAAGTCGCAGATCAAAACATCGAACTTGTTTGTGGCCACTTGCTCGCTAATCTCGGAACGCATCGATTGGGACTCGTACTTCTTGATCGCATATGGCTGTGACGACGTCAGATTGAGTAGAAGTTCGGCGTAGAAACCAGCCGTAAATTTCTCGCGCAAGTGATGCGGGACGCACACCAGCTCATGACAATACTCGAAGGCCTGGGCACGCGCGTCAGCGTTGGTTTCATCGTCCAATGTCAGATAAGTGATCTGATGATCACGCTTCAGCGATTTCAGCATGTTGTAAGTGCGGATCTTTCCACCCTTATCAACCGGATGAAGCAATTCAGTTTTGAGCCAGAGGATGTGCATTGATTTAGTCAGTTGTCAGTTGTCCGTTGTCAGCTGAACGCGATCCGTGGTCAGTGGTCCCTCGCGCTGATTACGTCATCTTTACCCCGAAGGGGTTACAGCCTCCAGCCCAGGGTTGCGGGCTTTGGCGCTACCCTGGGAAATAAAGCAGGTAAAGCTTTTACCAATGGGTTCGGCGCTACCCCATCGGGGTTGCGACAGAATCCCGTAAATTCGTGTGTTGGTTCTATACGCGAACTTTTTCCTCACGAACGCAACCCCGCTGGGGTAGCCCCGTTTACATCAACAGATCCCAGGGTAGCGCCAAAGCGCGCAACCCTGGGCTGGAGGCCGTTAACACCCTTGGTGTACAAGAACTTCGGCCCGAAATAAATGATTTGGTCTCAATGTCCGAACCTATCTATCTCGCGAGATCACCAAGACCCGGATTACAACTGACTACGGACTATGTGCAATAGATATGTCCTTCACGCGCAAACTCCATATTCGTCCGCGAAATCTGCTGCTCGGACTCCACGTGATAGATCTGGTAATCAAGCTCCAGCAGAAACGACACCACCTCGCGAATATTCTTCGTCTTCGCTTCCAGGTCAGCACCATGAATCTCAATGAAGAGCTGCGGCCGAGCCTGCTCCAGCGTCGCTCTCATCCCGCGAAGAACGTTCAACTCCAATCCTTCCACATCGATCTTCGCAAAATCCGGTTTCGGTAAGCTGGCAGTCGAAATCAAATTATCGAGCGCATCAACATTGACCTCGGTCACGGTTGCACCCGGCATTTTCCTGATCTGCTCAATTATCAACGGATCCGCGGTGCCCGTTCCCGGATCGTTGGGTAGAAACGCAAAGGTGAGTTTTCCTGCTTTGTCACCAAGCGCAACGTTGCGCACGTTCACGTGCTTGAAATTATTCAACGCGACGTTCGTCTCGATATGCAAATGGCTGACCGGATTTGGTTCGAAGGTAAAAACTCGGCCGTGCTCGCCAACTTTGCGTGCGAAGAACAGCGTGTAGATTCCCTGATCGCCGCCGATGTCGTAGATCGTCTTTCCAGTCAGATCCAGGGTCTCGATAAAAATCTCTTCCTTCAACATCTCGGTTGAACGCGGAATGAAGGACGGCAGAAACGCGAGCCCACCCCTTCGTTTGAGGCCTTTTGCCAGACCGTGTTTCGAAGTGTAAGTGTGATTTCTGAAGAAACGACTCAGATTAACGGTAATGGTTTTTTTGAGGGTCATCTAGCTGCTGATCTCTATTGATCATCTCTCGGTAAGCCAAAGGCTTACCGCAACGAATGCGGCAGAGCCGCGAGACGAATGCCTAACCGACTGACACGACATCTCGGCTTACGTCCGAAGGCGCTGCCGCTCGTTCACCATCGAAAAACTGACGCTGCCACATTTCAAAATTCACCAGCGCCCATAAACGCTCTTCGTGATTCTCACCAATCTGATGACGTCGCACCAACTCCCGCACGAAATCGGGTTCGAATATGCCACGACTCATCGCCCGCTCGCCCAGGACGTATTCATTGAGCACCGATCGATAGGCGCCGCGAAACCACGAACCAACCGGCACCGGAAAGCCCATCTTCGGACGCGACAAGATCGATTCGGGCAACAACCCTTTCATGCTTGCTCGGAGGATGTATTTGGTCGTACCGCCGCGCAACTTCAGTCTCTCCGGCAGGCTGCAGGTAAACTCAACCAGTTTGTGATCGAGAAAGGGCACGCGACTTTCAATCGAAGTCGCCATACTCATTTGATCCTGCTTCATCAAGAGCTCGTGCAAATACGTCTTGATGTCCGCGTAAAGCAGTCGGTCCAGCAGTGACTCAGCATCGGTGGCGCGAAGCGCGTTGCGGACTCCGGCATAGGGATCGATTGGGCCGGTGCGCTCACGTGTTTCCGGTGTCAGAAGATCGTGCTGCATCGCCAACGGAAAGACCGCGAAGTTATCGAAGTAGATACTCTCGATGTCAGGATCAACGCTGAGAAAGCTGCGCAAGAGTTTCTGTCTGGTCCTGGAAGTTGGCAGCCGGTGGATACCCTGACGAACCGCGGAGCGCAACGGTCCCGGCGTGATACCGCGATACCGAGCGCCCAACTGCAGATTCAAAATCGTCTTGCGATACCGACCATAACCGGCCAGCAGTTCATCACTTCCTTCTCCGGTAAGCACGACCTTGACGTGCTGCGAAGCGAGCAGCGAAACGAAATAAAGCGCCACACTCGACGGATGCGCGAGTGGCTCGTCTTCGTGCCAGACCAGTTGCGGCAGCACGCGAAAGAACTCTTCCGGAGTGACAGTGATCTCGTGATGGTTGGTCTTGAAAGCTTCGGCGACGATTCGTGCGTAGGCCAGCTCGTTCGCTTCTCTTTCCGCGAAGGCCACGGAAAAAGTTTTGATCGGCTCATCAACCATCCCGCTCATAACGGCGGCAATCGCCGACGAGTCGATGCCGCCGGAGAGAAACATGCCGAGCGGTACGTCCGCCATCAAACGGAGACGAACCGAGGTGCGGAACATTTCACTCCACTCAGCAGTGTAATCCGCATCGCTGCGGCCATCCTCGGCGGCTTTTACAAAACTCACGTCCCAGTATTTGCGGACTTCGATCTTCCCATCTCTCCAGACGAGCGTGTGACCAGGCAGCAAACGTTTGACGTTACGGAAGAGCGTCTGTTCGCCCGACGGCGCGTGATTGGCCAGGTAGTCTGGCAAGACGGCAAAATTGAGCTCGGGAGAGATTCTGCTGGCTTCGAGCAACGCTTTGATTTCCGAGCCAAAATAGAGCGAACCGTCGTCAGTGTGGAGATAGTAAAGCGGCTTCACACCCAATCGGTCACGGGCGATGAAAAGCTCGCGTTTGCGCGCATCCCAGATCGCGAAAGCAAACATCCCACGCAGGTGGTCCACGCAATCAACGCCAAAGTCTTCATAGAGATGGAGGATCGTCTCGGTGTCGCAGTGTGTGCGATAGATATGGCCACGCGCTTCGAGAGATTCGCGAAAATCGGCGTGGTTATAGATCTCGCCGTTGTAAGTAATTCTGAGCGAGCCATCTTCGTTCGTCATCGGCTGATGGCCGGAGGCGACGTCGACGATGCTGAGGCGGCGATGACCCAGCCCGACGCGGCCATCTATGAAGATGCCATCATCGTCAGGGCCACGATGCTTGATGATGTCGCGCATTCGCTCGAGGACGCCGCGGTCGATCTGGCGTCCTGAGTTACTCGATAGCGCTATGCCGTTAATCCCGCACATGTTCGTTTGGTCTCTGGTCTTTGGTCTTTCGGTCTTTGGACTTTGGACTTTGGACTTTGGACTTTGGACTTTGGTCAAAGCTAAATCTCAAATCTAAGATAATGAAAGATCAAAGTAGTGGTCACCTACAAGAACCTCTCTTTTATCTCAGCATCATTGAGTACCAAATAATCCAGTCGCTCCCCCGAGTTCACAATTTGTCTTCCCTCGAACTCCAATCTATGACCGCCGATCAAGACCAGCTCGTCGGGCGCGCGCGCCTTCTCATTCGCGAAACGGGCCCAGGTTAGCTCAAAGTCAGACGCCATCCGCGCCGTTTCCACACGGCCAACGGTATCGACTTCACAACCAAAGTCTACGTCTAAGAGATGACGAATCAGCAAAATATCGTGGTGACTTTCAGTATTAATCTCGAAAGCACGACCATTGATGGCGTCGATTTCGCGAACTGCGGCTGGCGGAACGGCGCCGCTGGTACGCGGCAACATGAACGTTACGAACTCTTCCGGCCCGCTCGCCAGCTTGGAGAACACATAAACCGGCGTCTCGCTCCTCTCACCATAACACCTCGAAACCCATCCCTTTTCCCTTGTCCAACTGCCCCCGCGGCTAAGAGTGGTGATCTGCAGCCTCGTATTGTCGCCATTATCGCTGATTACCTGCACCGAGTCGTTCTTACTGTGCAGCGGCCCGACATCCTCAGCAAAATGAAACCACAATTTAAGCTCATGATCCCCCGCCGACTCTACGCGATCCCTCATCACCCAGTAATTGCCCTTGAGAAACAGGATCTCGCGCCAATGTGTCGCCGGATTAGGAAAGCGACTGTAGCCGTCATGCATCGCGGCTACGTAGTCGAACCGGTGCTGACTTAACCACGACAGCGGAGCACAGCCCGCGACTGTCTGCCACGAAAACGGACCTGCTGGCACTGACGATGACTCGCCGTCGATCGTAAGTGTGTTGTGGGCTGCCGAACTGCGAAACCAATCGCGCAGCTCTTTGGAACCGGTATATGTGTAGGTACCCGGATCGACGAGCATCGTACGGCCGTTTGCGGCCAGTTCGATTGAAAGCGCGTCAGCGTGCGCATGTCCGCAGTTCTCAACTCCGTGCGGGCCACAATCGAACAGCAAGTAGTTCGCAGTTGCGGACCAACCGTCACGCATAACGTAATACCCACCTGACTTGAAGGCGACCGAACCGGTTGGCGGTTCCTGTGCTGCCACGCTATCGAGTTCAGCGAGGCCGGTTGGGCCAAGCAACCACAACGTTTCTTCCGCAGCTTCGCCAGCCACGAACTTGTAATCAGCTCTCGCAAACATCGCTGCTCCATTCGACAACGCGGCGCGAAAATCATTCGGCGCACGATGATCGAGCTTTACTAATCTGCCGCCGTCGTCATCACCAAACAGAGGCGAACTCCCATCCGGTCGAGTGATGTGTAGTAGATGGTCGAGGAGGAGTAATAGCTTACTTTCCATTCCAGACGGCGCCGGTTCGTTATTCGCATGCAGCAACAATAAGAGATGGGTCAAGAAGTCAGTGGTGTAACGATGGTAGTAACTTGACTGCTCGAAATAGACACCGTCCGCTTGAACATGCCGTTCGAGCTGCTTTGTTAGAATTGCCAGTCCCGTCTCTTTCCAACGCGACGACGCTGCAAACTCAGGCAATAAGATCCCAAGATAGAAAAGGCCAAGCGCCTCGCCGGTCAAATGCGTGTTTGGGCTAAAGTATGTCGATAGATAAGTTTCCAGATGCCGGGCGTTGAGGTACAACAACTTGAGCGCCTTCTGCAACGTTTCGCTTGAAAGACTTTCAGACTGCTTGAAGAAATTTAGCGCCCATAGCCAGGAGATAGATCGAAAGGCGACTTCCAAACTACTCGCCCAATTGATACCCAGCTTCGGCGGATTCGCAGCCATCCACGATTCCAATTGCACCACGAACCCTTGTGCGTATCGTTCTTCGCCGGTCAGCCAATATGCCTGTCCGAGCAGGACAAAGTGTTGGTGCCGATTCAGCTCCCAGACAATCTTTTTGTCGCCTGCCACATCGGCGTCGAGGTAGTTCAAACGGCTCCAATGAACTGCCGGCGAGCGCTTTCCCGAGACCGGTTCAAGCTGCCAATCGATAGGATCCCCGAAGAAAAGATCGTGCCAGCCGAGGAGTTCGAAATGCCCTTCAAGGACGCGATCCGCCTGGGCCATGATTCTCGCCTGGCCGTTCGGCCAGCGCCGCCGGAACTCGGCAACTGTCGCAGCTTGATCGGCAAACGCGTCAAAAAATGCTGGCCTGGTTCGAATTCTAATGTGGTTGCCGAAGGCTTTCGCTGATGTCAATTCGAGATCCGGATTCAGCAATCGCAAGAATGCAGGATCGTCAGGTAGACGTGCTTGTGAGGACCATCTCCACCGCTCAAAGAATGCGGCCACCGCCTGCGAGCCGCGCACCCGCAACTCGTCGACACTGGTGCGTCTCAACTTATTGAGGGTGCGTCTCATCGAGTCAGCACTTTGCTCTTTTCGTCTGGCTTGTGCTCTGCAAGCGCGGCAAGGTTTGTCGGGGTGTGGTGCAGTTCGTGATAAACGCCAAGCCACGAATCCTTAACCGCCGCCCAACTGTACTTTCGACATTCCTCGAGACCGCGTTCACTAAACGCTTTTGCAATTTGCGGCTCACGTAGCAACCGTAGGGCACAGTCAGCAAGTTTTTGATAGTCACCTCGCGGCACGACAAATCCAGTCTGTTCATTGGTCACGATGTAGGGAATACCACCGGCATCGGTCGTGACTATTGGTAGCCCGCACGCGAACGCTTCGAGAAGTGAGAGCGGTTGATTATCGATCTCCGATCCGTTGAGATAGATGTCTGCATCGTCGTACTGCTCGGTGATCGTGTCGGGCGGCACCTGGCCCACGAACCGGGTGTGCTGCAAGTTCAGCGAAGCGGCCAGACCCTCGAGCGCGTTTCGCTGACTTCCGGCGCCGGCGACGGTCAGGCCGGCCTCAGGGATCTCCTTCTGAATGATGGCAAATGCCTTGATAACGCGATCGACGCCGTAGTGAGTCTCGAGACTGCGATTCGAGAGGAACACTGGCCGCAGAGGCATGCGCTCGCGAAACCGAAACTTACGCGTATCGATAAGGTTATAGATTGCTCGGGCAGGCAGATCGAACTTGGCAAACACACGGACGAGGTATTCTGAGGGAACCACCAGGGCATCGACCATCTTGATAGTTGGAATTGCCGAGCTCCGCCAACGCTTTAGATGATCTTCCGCCTCGCCGCTGTGATAGTTGAGCAGTACCTTTTTTCGGAAGAGCCTGCCCACCAGAATTGCCGGTGTGGGTGCGATAACGAACGAAAGATACGACGCCGAGAAGACGTGCAGCACATCGTGTTTGGGAACTTGGGCAAACAAACTCACGAGGTAGGCGATCGAAGTAACAAGGGTGCGCACGTACTTGATGGACTGAAGCTTGCGAAGAATGCCGGGCAGGCGAGGATTGATTGGCAGGAAACCGACGTCGAGGTCGCGTTGTTCCTGCAGCCGCGAAAGCAATCGCGCAGCCTGAACAGATTGACCGCCGAGAATGTCGAATGAAGGAGCAACGATCAGCAGTCGCAAGGGTCGAGCAGCAACTT
The DNA here is from genome assembly GCA_041744295.1 of Pyrinomonadaceae bacterium. Taxonomy (GTDB): domain Bacteria; phylum Acidobacteriota; class Blastocatellia; order Pyrinomonadales; family Pyrinomonadaceae; genus PSRF01. The sequence continues at coordinate 26,396 of JBGTLE010000052.1, forward strand.
CACGCAAGGCTTCAATGCCTGTCTTGTCCTGTCGTAGCGACTCCATGGATTTTACTTGAGTAGGACAGACATTCCTGTCTGTCTGGTTCCGGCGAAAAGTATTTCCAGCCAACGGAGACAGACAGGAATGTCTGTCCTACTTCTTAACAAGATACCGCTCGTACAACTCTTCCGTTCTACGAAGTTGCGACTCGCAAGAGAAGTTGTCCTCGACAATTCGTCGCGCCCTGCGGCCCATTGCTTTCATCCGTTCAGGTTCGCGCAACAAACTAATTACTCGCTCCGCCATTGTTTCGTCGTCACCGGAAGCCACGAGGTAACCGGTCTCGCCTTCAACCAATGCCTCGCGCGCGCCGCCCACATCGGTTGCGACAACCGGACGGCCCGCCGCCATGTACTCGAGAATGGCGTTCGAGAACCCTTCCGCTTTTGAACTTAGAACACATACATCCGAGATCGTGAGTAAGTCCGGAACGTGCTCGCATCTGCCGAGAAAGAAAGTGAAGTCACCAACTCCCTGCTCGTGAGCAAACGCCTGAATCTGTTCCAGCAAGCGGCCCTCGCCGGCCAAAAGAAATCTCGCTTCCGGGATGGCTGCTTGAATTCGTCGCGCGGCGCGAAGGAACATTGAGTGGTCTTTGACTTCGTGCTGCATGTTAGCAACGATCGTAACAAATTTCGGTTCGCCTTGAACAAAACTCGCCGACATTTTCAGCAGCGAGAATACTTCAGCGCGAGACAGACCGCGTGGTGTCAAGCGGTCGAGATCCAGTCCGTTGTAAACGACACTGATCTTGTCTCTCGCAACACCCTCTAATGCCAGTTGTTCCATGACCGCGTCGGCGTTCGTCACGATGTTGTTCGCGAGCCTGAACGCCAGCCGTTCGGCTTTCTTCTGTGCGGGCGTGCGCATTCCGCTGGTTTCTCTGCGGGAAGCAATGCGGACGGGAACGCCGCCCAACGCGGCCCCGGCCATGCCGAAAATGTTTGAATAAAAGTCGTGTGTGTGGACCAGGCGAATATCGTTTTCTTTCAGGAAGACGCTGAACTTGCGCAACTGTGCGGCCATGTTGCGATCGTAGAAGCTGTTCAAAGGAAACTCACGAACAGTCTTGAAACCCAGGCGCGTTACCTCGTGCCTGAGTGCCCCACCGTCATGCAGACACGCGACGTAAACATTGTATTTCCCGCTTTCCAGCAGCAGGCGCGTGAGCTGAATCATCTGTCGCTCGGAGCCGCCCTGAATGAAACTGTGGATAAACTGCAATACGTTCTCTTTGGAGTCGTGGATAACCTGCGATTTCGCACGTTGCGATGTCATCGACAAGCCGCGTCCCGACAGTACTCGGTTTCGTTTTACCAGGCAGTCGATAACGGTCAAATCATCGAGACTGTTTAATGTGTGAGTGCCAATTACGTTGCGATCCCAATCAGGCGTAATCCGGGAAACCTCTTCCTCGAAGTATTCATCGGGTGTGATGCGCTTCACTTCGTTAATTGCCGTGGCGTAGCCGTACCGTGTCGAGCAATCCTGGGCCGGTCGGTACAGAGAATCACCGATGTTAAAGAGACGTCCCGCCGGACGAGAATTGCGAACGTCAGACTTGATCGGATTTCGTTGGTGCGGCGTCCATGGCCCAAGCGGGTTATCGGCGTGGAACAGGTGCAGCTCTTCCCAGTTGACGGTCACGCCGGGCTCTTCGATATTTACGTACATCCACCAGCGCCCATCGATCTCGGCCAGCGTCGCGTCAGTAGGATTGTTGGCTTCGAGGAGCACCTTTTCCAGTTCCCACTCAAACGGGAACCGCTTGCTGCGATAAAGCTCGACCGTGTTATTGCAACCGGTCTCCGGAATCATGTAGTGGCTGCCTTGCCATTCGAAGACAAACGGATACGACAGGTGATACGGCTGTTCGAGCACTTTCACGGGCGCCTTGGGCCGCTGTCCCCGCTGCAGTTCGATGACCGAAATATGTGCCTTGTCCTGGTCGTAGAGAAATTCTTCAAAAAAGACAAAGTACTTCTCGCCAACCCGGACGGGAAAAGGATCAGCCCAGAACTTCCCTGGTGGCGGCAGCAGGAACTTGAACTTGTAGAACGTATTATTTCGATCGGAGTTAATTCTGAAGCGATAAGCGAGCGACCAGGTTTCAGCCAACACGAGCTTTTCAAGGCTTCTGGCCGTCGCCCGTTTTACGAGACCGAGAGCCAGACGAAACATTTCGGTATTCGTCGGCGTCTTGTAGAGGCGGTGTGAGTAAGGCGGCGATGTGAGATTCGACTCGGCCTCGCTTTGGCTTACGCTGCCGACATCGTACAACTCTCTCAACTTTCGCATTACAAAAGCCGAGGACTTCCAGTAATAATTGTTGTTGTTTTTCTTGACTGAGAACTTGTTGATGGTGGATGACCAGGAGCGGTAGATAACCTGCCCGTTGTCCAATTCCTCGTTGAGAATCTGCAGCATCGAACCGGTAACGGGGTCATTGGTCATCACTTCCCAAAAGCCGGGCGGCCCACCGCGATACACGCGACCATCATCATGGTGATATGACCACACACCATGTTTCGCAATTTGTAGAACGTCGCCTTTTAAAATTCGAAAGCCAAAACGCAGTGCAACATCGAGGTTGTGCTCGCGAATAAGTTTGATGTCTTCGTCCTTAATGCGGTCGTTGAACTTGTGCATCAGCGGCTCAACGTCAAGTACCGGAACACCGCTGACCTGCGTTTCCACCCTAACTCGCTTGAAAGCATTGTGTGTAACCCGCGAAAGGCGGTCGTCTAACTTGGTATAAGCCGAGTAAAACAGATGGTTCCGCCGCTGCCAAACGCGCTGAATGACTCGTTCGCCATCCGGTTCGCCGCTCCTGTTTCTCACGACTAAAACTATTTCGGCTATCGAGGAGGCAGCAATTTCATCGATGATTCTGACGACCCATTGGGGCTGCAGAAAGGAATCGAGCAGAAGTCCTATTCGTAATGGTTGTCGGAGAGTTGGGGATTGCCGCATGTTCAGTTTTCTAAATGTACCTTAGCGGGAGTTAGGGCGAGACAAAAACAGCCGGCCTGTTTCAGATCAGCCGATCTGGGCATTGAGTTCGTAGGGTTGGTTTCGCGCCGACGGAACCACGGGGGCGCGGTTATCCATAATCTCACGGTGCCACAGTTCAAACATGAACAGTGACCACACCGCCATTGAATGATCGCGGCGTCCGCGTTCATGTTCGTCAAGTAACACCTCGACATAGCCTGGTTCAAGAAAGCCTCGCTGTCGCAATTGCGACGAGGTAAGGGTCTCGCGGATCCGGCTCTTAAGTTGTTTGTTGATCCAGTCCTGGACCGGAACGCCAAAGCCCTGCTTGGGGCGGTGAAGAATCTCGTGAGGTATCAGATCCTTCACAGCTTGCTTCAACAGATATTTCGTTTCATAGCCCGCCAGTTTCAGGGAAGCCGGTGTCTTGAGCATGAATTCGATCAACTTGTGGTCCAGCAGTGGCGCGCGGGTCTCAAGAGAGACAGCCATGCTCATCCGATCTACCTTGGTAAGTATGTCTCCGGGCAGATAAGTTCGGCTGTCGATGTAGAGCAATTTATCGATCTCCTCGCCGGTGTTGACTCTGCCGGCGAGAATTCGAAATAGCCTGGCGATCTGTTTGTGGTCGCCAATCGACCGCTCGAAATCGGAGGTATAAAGCGACGCCCGGTTTAGTCCGGAGAAGATCGACATGCTGTCGAGGTAACGATCCACCGGATCGAGCGCGACGTTGTGAATGAAATTTCTGCCCAGCGTGCCGTGCGGCAAGCGACGGCTCAAGGGCTGCATGACTCCCTTCCTGATAAACCTCGGCAGTTGCGAAAACATCCGGCGCTTCCGTTCGATGACATAACGCGTATAGCCACCAAACACTTCGTCACCACCGTCGCCTGACAAGGCAACGGTTACGTGTTCGCGCGCGAGTTTGGAAACCACGTAAGTAGGTATCGCAGAAGAATCGGCAAAGGGCTCGTCAAAGTGCCACACCAACTCGTCGACCACATCGCAGATTTCAGGCGTGACAAAAAACTCGTGATGATTTGTTCCGAACTTTTTGGCAGTAAGGCGCGCGAACTCCAGTTCGTTGTACGAGTCCTCGTGAAAACCGATGGAGAAGGTTTTCACCGGCTGGGCCATGTGCCGTGCCATCAGCGCGACAACGGTGCTGGAATCGATGCCTCCGGAAAGAAAGGCGCCCAGGGGCACATCAGCGATTAGGCGAAGCCGCACCGACTCGTCCAACAACTCGCGCAGTTCCTCCAGATAATCCTCTTCGCGACGCGGTGGTGCGGACTCAAAAGTGAAGTCCCAGTACTCTTTGACAGCCACGCGACCATCGACAAATGTCAGGTGATTGCCCGGCGGCAGCTTGTGGATGTTGCGAAAGATGCTGAGCGGATCCGGCACATAGCCAAGCGTGAAATAAGCATCGACTGCATCAGGATTGATTTCTCGTTCGACTTCCGGATGTTCCAGTAGCGATTTGAGTTCTGAACCAAAAACAAGCGTGCCTTCCCGAGTCAGTGTGTAATAGAGAGGTTTCTTCCCTGCCCGGTCCCGCGCGAGAAAGAGCTTTCGCGCGCGTTCGTCCCAAATCGCGAAAACAAACATGCCCCTCAGATGGTCGAGGCACGCGGAACCAAACTCTTCAAACGCATGGACGATCGCCTCGGTGTCAGATCTTGTCTTAAAAACATGTCCGTGGGACTCCAACAGCGACTGCAGTTCTTGAAAGTTATAGATCTCGCCATTGAAGATGATGGTGACCGAACCGTCTTCGCCGCTCATCGGCTGATGACCGCCGGCGAGATCGATAATGGAAAGACGGCGCATGCCCAACGCCGCGGGGCCGATCAGCGTCGTGCCCTGATCATCCGGCCCGCGGTGACGGATCACGCCGCACATTCTTTCGAGCACGGCCAGGGCTGCGCGCCCATCAACACTCGCGCGTCCTTCTCTTTCTACAAACCCAGCAATTCCGCACATACTTAATTCATAACCTCGACCACTGATTTAAGACCAGGGACAGAACATAACGTCAGGTCCTCATGGCTGAACCGATGCGGTACGCGGAGCCCTCTTCAGCATCAGCAACGACTGGCTGACATCCTGCAGCCCGCGTCTTCCTGATGGAATCAGCCAGAGCACAATCAAACTCACAACTAAAGTAATCGAGAAACCCGCCAACAAGCCGAGCAGGGGGCTATTGACGACTACAAACCTGCGAAACAGCATTACCGAAGCTGCGGCACAGGTTGCCGCACAAAGTGACGGCAGCATGGTTACATAAAAGTCCATGGTTCGAACCGGTCCTGTGCGACCAACAAACCAGTACATAAGCCGATCAGTCACGCAGACTCGGATTATCGAATAGGAAGCGGCGACTCCCGCGGCGCCCCACGGTAATCCGATGATGATGGAAATAACACCTATCGGCGCACTAATCAGCGCCCATTGGAACATATGATGAGTTCTGCCTTGTGTGATAAGCAGCCAACCCATGCTATTCATAACCGGCTGAGTCAGCCCGGCAATAGCGATAAGAATCAGAATAAAGGCGGCATTCTTCCACTGGGGACCCAGCAATAATGCGACTACCCAGTCTGCAGTCACGATCATCAGAGCGATTCCGGGTATCGTGACCATGACGATCTTCTGAAGTATCCGCAAATAAGCCAGACGATACCGTTCTGGCTCATCAGCTACTCGGCTCAAAGCCGGAATCGCCACCGAGTTCAAGGGATCGTTTATCTGGTCGGTGGGCATACTCGCGACTTGAGCTGCCTTTGAGTAAAGACCCAGTTCTTGAGGACCCCAAAACCTTCCGATAAGTAAGCTGTCGAGGTTCTTTGCAAACACATTGACCATCGCATAGCCGGTAAGATTGCGGCCAAACTTCAGCATCGACCTGATCCCGGAGTTTCTCATTGGACGTCCGGGACGCCATCGGCAGACAATCCACACGCCGATCGAATTAGCGGTGACGAGCGCTAACTGGCTACCCACCAGCGCCCAATAGCCAACTCCGCGCCACGCCAGGGCGAGGCCGAAAAGGTAGCCAAACACCATTGAGATAAAGGCAATCAAGCCCAACGAAAAGAAGCGCATCTGCCTCTTGAGAAGAGCTTCATGTTGCACAGCGAGGCCGCTGATGATGAAGCCCAGGGACGACACCAGCGTTATCAAAAGCAATCTGGGCTCACCATAAAACCATGCGATTACCGGCGCAATGAGCGACGTTGCGAGAGTGATTGTCAGACTAAGAGCGGCGTTCAACCAGAAAAGAGTACTGATCTCCTGCTCAGTGATTTGAGCCTTTTGAACTGTGGCGAGAGACAAGCCCATGTCTTTGAGCATCGACATGAACGAAGTGAAGACGGCAACCATTCCAATCAGACCGTAATCTCTGGGAGTAAGCAGGCGCGCCATCAGCGCGGTTGCCACAATACCGACAACGAATCGCAGACCGTGCCAGCCAAAAGTAACGACCCCGCCGCGTGTTGTGCGACCAGCCAAGTCTTTCTTCAGATGGTCGGTACGAAACTGCAGGTCCTTGCCTGCGGCGCCGTGATCGTCCTGCGTGCCCATCTCCATATTTGTTTCGATCAGTTTAAGAACCTGCGGAGAGGTCAATAGGCTGGTTCAGCCAACTGTTCAGGCAGCTAGCCGCCGGTAGAGTCTGTGAAATACTCGCGGGAATATGCGGATCCCGGCAAGCGTCATGGTTACCTTCCAGTTAGGAGCTTGCGACTGAGCAGACCTGAACAATCGTTCCGCTTCCTCGAAATTGCGCTGCAACAGATGACCTTTGGCTTGTCGAATCGCCAACTTCGCCCGCGCGGCTGCCAGCGTACGCTCTACCAGAACTCGCTCACCCGGCGAAAGGTCTTCTCTGGTTAGTATCTTGTCGAAGACCTTTAACGAATGTTCCAGTTGCCTGGTGATGTCCGTCGATAAACTCCCTGGACGATGCCGATAACCTACCAGCACTTTCCGCTGATAGTTCATTCGAGTGTTAGGTATTTTGGAGAGGCGAATCCATAGATCAAAGTCTTCTGAACTACGCAACGTTTCATCAAACGGCCCAGCCTTCATTAGCGAGTCCTTCCGCGCCAGGGCACCGGAAGCAATCACATTGCAGCGCGCGGTGATCAAACTCTCAAAATTAACTTCACCTGCCGAAGGACAGGTCTCCATATATGTCATACCGACGCAGTCGTCGCCGAAATGATAAGCATTGCAATACACCAGATCATAAACAGGGTCGCTCTGAATAAACTTGACCTGCTCTTCAAGAAATTCTGGAAGCCAAAGGTCATCGCCGTCCAGGAATGCAAGCAAACTGCCGGTAGATTCTTGAATCCCCCTGTTCCGCGCCCCGCTCAAACCCCGGTTCTCCTGCTTAACATAGACTATCTTATCCATGTATGGACGCAGCACATCCTCGAGCTCGGGTGTATCAGGAGTCCCATCGTTAATGATAACGATTTCGAAATTCCGGTAGGTCTGTGCAAGTGCGGAATCAAGTGTCTCTTTGATGTACTCGGTAACCCGGTAAGCAGGAATGACAATGCTAACAAGAGGCCCATCAGCGTTCTTGCTGTCTTTTAGAGTTGACGTGGTCACTGCGGCGATTCCCCTTTTTGGTTTCTTGCCTGACGGCTTAGCTACGGCGAGTGTGGATCCCTCTCGCGCCACTGAAGTCTACTGCGTGCAGGGCACCCTGCCCTTCCAGCCTAGTTAGAATTATCCTCCTCACACAAATAGCAAATGCCACCAGATAGAATGCGTACCAGGTGTAGGCTACAGACGCGAAGAAACTGGCCACCATGTAACCAATCAGGCTGCCCTCAAGTCCCAGCGAAATCCAGCGAAGGCTCTTTTGATCTGTAAGGTACTCTTTCCTGATTTTTCGAAGACGCCTGAGCGGGTGCAGTAAGAACAAGATGTAAAGCACCATCCCCGCAATCCCGAGTTCGGCTCCTACCTGAGTGTACGAGTTATGAGTGGCCTTGCTCGAATTGGAGAAGATGACGTAATTGCCCATCCCCACGCCCACCAGCGGATGCCGAATCGTAAGCCATACAGACCTTTTCAAGTCATCCAACCTTGTATTGGCGGACGCGTCTTCCGTAGTTGATATGCGGCTGCGGTAAGCACTGGGAACAACGGCTAATGACAGCAACATCACGCCGAGGGCCAGGGAAACAACCAAAACGCGATTTGTTCGCGCGAAATTCCAAAACACGTAGCACGCGACCAACACTAGGGCCAAAAATCCTCCCCGTGAAAATGTCGCCACTATTCCGGCCATCATCAAGATTACACATCCGAGATAAAGCGCCTTCACCACGAAGCTCCTTCGTGAAAGGGCCAGGCCAATCGCGATCGGAACCATCGTTACCAGATGCAAAGCCAAATCGTTGGGGTTACTGAGCAAACCACCAACGATCCCCTCGATCCGCCTCCCTTGTAACGAGAGATTACCGGTAACGTAGTCGTGGAGTGCTGACACGCTGACCAGGCAACTGGCGGCCAGCACCATCAATATCAATACTTTGAATCGCCCCTCAGTTCTGACTGCATTCACAATCATCACAAAGATGACGACTACCTTTAAGAACTCTGTAAAGCTTCCCCAGGCAAGGAATCGATCGGTTGCGAGCGGAATCGAGAGGGCGCATGCCAGCAGTAGCAGCAGCATGATATTCACTTCCCGTGGCCGAATCGTCAGCCCACCAGTGAGCGATAAATTCGCCGGGACGTAGACTGCTATCGTAAGCAGGGCAACATAGAAAGCCATCTCGGCAGTCCACGACAGGACCGGAATTAGCTCATACGGCCTAAAATAGACCAGGAACGTAAACAGTAAGATCCCAGAGAAGGTAATTGTGTGCCCACGTTGAGTCGGAAGTCTTTCGGCGATATCGACGGGATTAACAGAAGGCTCGGCCATAGCGATTGCCTGAGGCCCGATTTTCTGTGGAGCTTTCGCAATTCCAAAAAATGGATCGGCTGCGTCGACAGTTCCTTCGGTTTTGGTGGGGAGGATCCAGTCGTTCTCATCGATGGCAAACCTGGCTGCATCCGCGGATTTTCCGCGGTGCACCGGCTCATAATCTGGCAACTGAGTTTTTGGCATCCTGTTAAGTTCTGGAGTGGCAGGCCCTTTGTGGAAGCGGCATTGACCAAGCGCAATATTACGGCTCAGAGCAAACAAAAAGAAGCCACGGCGCGAAAGGCGCGGCAGCTCCCAAAGAAAACTCGAGCTTTTGACTATCTGGTGCCGCGAATGACGGACCTCATTCGATGCAACTCGTTACGCCACGACTTCTGCCTGCTCGTTGGCTTCAACCAGCTCTCTTACTCGCTCGCGAAGAGCATTTTCGAATCTTCTCGCTTCCTCAACTTCGCCAAACGACAGTTCGCGCAACTCATGTTCGATCCGCCGGCGATAGTCTGAAACCAGGGAATCGGAAACTCCGAGCACGGCCGCCACTTCCAGCTGAGTAGAGTTCTCTGCGCTCAAATAACAGTGCCACAGGACGCCGAGGATTCGATTGTACTGCTTTATTTTACCGCGCACCGTCTGGTGCAAGTTCTTCAGAAACTGATCTACAAAACCAGCGGCTTCGTCTTCTGATTCGCGCCGCAGCAATCCCTGCTCAGGATTCTCGAGTTTGTCGACCGGCTCAAAATGATTTCCCTCGCCTTCATTGTTATCAGTGTCCAACGGCACGAGGTAGATATCCATGACCGGCAAACGCGACATCACCAGGCTTCGCAACGTGCGCACGTCGGCGGGAGAATCAATTGCTTCAAAGACTGAGACGATTAGATCTTCGAGATCCGGATTGCTAATCACCACTTGTGAATCGCCCGTGCAGCCGACCATTCTCGTATCTCGTTTGTGCACCGGGATCATGTGTATCCGTTGATCCACGTCGTGCGAACCGCGCCGGGGCTTGCCATCCGCCCATTCGGTCAAGCCATAAACTCGATCAGCAAGCCGGCGGTGCGGCTCATCGCCGGTACCACTCGAATCAAAGCGACGGAAATGTGAACTCGACTGAATCAAGGTGGAGATACGTCGCGCCAGGCGGTAGCTCTCCGGGTGTCGCTTACGCAACTCGGCAGTCAGCAGGTTCGTCAGTTCAATCTGGCTAATCTCGCACTCAATCTCGTAGTCGGTCATTCCCGTCTCGAGATAGTGTTCAAACCGATTCTTACTTAGCAGTTGAACAAAGAGTTCCTGCGTCAAGTCGGAATAGGAACTCGATGCGCCTTCTTCAACCAGCAAGCCGGCGCTGCGCGAAGCCCTCACTAGTGGATGGTGCGAGACTATACGGTGAAGTTCGCTCCAGAGCCGGGTTACGTCTGAGCTGCGAAGACTTTCGACCCACTTTCCGCTCTTGGACGCACGATCCGAAGGACGCCGTACGCGCGGCTGAGGCTGTTCTTCAACGGCTTGCGGCTGCATTTCGTTTTCGACTTCCTGACTTAGGGATTTCACGGGATTATGAGTTTCTGTTGTGTGGCTGCTTAGGCTGGGCGCCTGTGAGCACTTTGGTTTTAAGTTTGGGAGTTCGCAGTGGGCGAACAGTCAAGATCTGAAAGGGTGCTGAGGCGAGGAAACGTGAAGCATTTAAACGCCGGCAGGATTTGACAGTTGTATGTGCTGAAAGGAACTCTTCGCCGGGCGTTGGACTCTCGCTGGGGAATTTAGTTTTTTTGGGGTTGCCGGCAGCCTTGGAATCGGTTGCCGTCCTGGAAGAAGGGTCAAAGAGCGGGAGCCCTCTGACTTAACGCGAGGGCATCGTACCAAGAAAGTTAAAAACCAGCAACAAGTTTTTACATTCCTTTAAGTTAAGTGATTTCCTTAGGAAAAACACAGGATCGCGAAGTCGGATTTTTGGAATTCGGTGTTGATTCGGATTTTACTGTTCTTGAATAAGTGAATAGCGTGCCCTGATTGAACGTCGAATTTCGCGGAAGCTGACTTGCCCCCTGGCTTTTCCGACGCGCGGCGATGGAAGGTCTACTATCTCAAGAGTCAACTCTAGAATGTTGTGCGGCTACTAGGGGGGTTCAAATGAAAGCGTCAAGCGTAAACGTGTTTAGAAAAACCTTGGCTTGTCCCTCGTCAACCTTACTACTTTCTTTTCGCTCGGCGGCACTTTCGCCGGAGGTTGAAAATCTCATAAACCACCACCTCGGCTCATGCGATTTTTGTCACGCTGAGGTTTCCCTGCTCGGTCATCATCAGCCGCCTGAAAAACGTATCGGAAAGGCGCCTGAGTTGCCGATCAATTTGAGAATACTCGCGGAATCACTGCTCTCGCAGAGCAAATTCCTACAGCAACAACCCACTGCCAGACATGGGTTAAGGCTTAGCGATTAGCCAGCGGTCCGATTCACGGCCCCGCCATTTCTCGAACCTTGCGCATGAGGAGCGCGGGGCTCGGGAGCGACAACAAGGTTGCGTGGCAAGTCGATAGAAAAAATGCTGCCTTCTCCAAGTTTTGATTCAACACTGATTTCACCGCCGTGCGCCCGGGCCAGGTGCTTAACTATCGCCAGACCCAATCCTGTTCCACCCATCTCTCTTGAGCGCGCTCGGTCTACGCGATAGAACCGCTCAAACAGCCGATCAAGGTGTTGCGATGGAATTCCCTCACCAGTGTCTTCCACCAGAATCCGACAACGCTCCAGATCCTCAAAACTGACCGTCACTCGTCCGCCTTCTCGATTAAATTTGATCGCATTCTCGATCAGGTTCGTTAGCATCTGCTCGAGTCGCGGAGGATCCGCAAACAGAAACGTTCCGCTCGGGACGGAATTGATCAGCGTTATTTTCCGCGATGAGGCCGTGGAGGCGAGCGAGGCAACAACATCTTCAACAAGGGGGTGGAGCTCAACCTCGATCGGTCTTACTTTCACGGTGCCGGCCTCGATCGCACCAAGTTCCAGGATATCGTCAATCAAGCTGTGCATCCGCGCCGCGTTCCTGCGAATGATGGACAGGAAACGTCGGCTATTTTCGTTCTCTTCGAGAATTCCCGATTCCAGAGTTTCCACGAACGCGATGATTGCGGTAAGCGGCGTTCGCAGCTCGTGTGAGACGTTCGAGAGAAACTCCTGACGTACTCGCTCAAGCTTCTCCAGTCTGGTCACATCAAAAAAAACTCCGATCGCTCCCTCAGGCTCCCCTTCGCCCTTCAAAGGAACAACGCGCAGATCGAAAATCCGTCGCACGGCCCCAAACGTTTCTACTTTGACGCCCGATCTCTCCCGGCCCTGCAAGGCGTCAAGGAAGGCACTATAGATTGCCGGGTTGCGAGTCAGTTGCGTCAGACGCTGAGAATCCAGGTCACCATCCGCAGCGTTAAAGAGATTGCGCGCGGAAGCATTTGACGCAACTACTCTCATATCGCGGTCAACGACCAACAGTCCCTCTCGCATTCCGCTTAACGTCGCATCAAACAATCGCACCAACGCAAAGCTGTCCTCGGGTCTTGCACTCGCGCCTTTCTCTGGCTCGGACGTGGCTTCGATTGTTTCGGAATCCTCGATGAGCGTTCGTTGAAATAGAAACCCGGCCAGGGCGGCGAAGATTAAAAGTAAGGCAGCGGTGAATGAAAACAGCAAGTCGAGCAGAATGAGGGCAACTATGAGCGAACAAACGGCCAGCCAGAAAGATACAACCTTAGACACGGTTGCTAACCTCATGCGAGGGTGGAATCGATTTCAATCTGATTTTGGACACCCCGTGAAACGATACCCGACTCCCACCACAGTCTCGATGCAGTCTCCGCAGACACCCAACTTCTGACGCAGTCGCCGGATATGCACATCAAGTGTACGAGCATCACCGTAGTAACTATAACCCCACACGTTATCTAGAAGCTGCTGACGAGTCACGACGCGATCAGCACTTTTAGCGAGTACCGAGAGCAATCCAAACTCCTTGTTAGTCAGCTTTATCTTTTGACCATCGCAGACCACGCGAATATCGCCAAAGTCGATCATCAACCGATCGTCTTCGTACATCCCCGCGGCGCCCTCGTCAACTCGTCTCAGCACCGCACGGACACGGGCCATGAGTTCTCGAACTGAAAACGGCTTGGTGATGTAGTCATCGGCGCCAAGGTCCAGTCCGGCGACGCGATCTGACTCAGACCCCTTCGCCGTCAAAATTATTATGGGGGTTCGTCGGGTGCTTGGCTCTCGACGAAAGCGCCGGCACAAATCCAGGCCACTCATGCCAGGAAGCATCAGATCCAGCAGGATCAGAATCGGCGGATTCCGCTCGTCGAGTGCCATCATCAGGCCTTCTTCCCCGGTAGAGGCGACAGCCACGGGTAACCCTTCACGCTCGAGGTTGTACTTCAACCCATCGGCGATATCCGCATCATCCTCAACTATCAGAACCGGTCGGGCCATAGATTCACTTCGTATGCTTAATAAAAGCGGCCAGGGCCATGTAAACCGTCAACTCACAAATGTCGGTTACGTAGTCTCCGATTCGCTCGAGATGTTTCGCCACGAAAAGCAGTCGGGCGGCTCGCTGCGCTGCGCCGGGCTCAATAACCATGCTCTCAATCAACTCTCGAAACACGAGGTTATAGATCTCATTGATCTCCTGGTCACGCTGAATAATCTGCTGAGCAAGATCGGCATCATTCGAAGCAAACGCGTCGAGCGAGGCATGCAACATTCCGGATGCATGCTCAGCCATGCGCTGCACGTCGATCGTTGAACGCAATTGCGGTTCGTTGTTGAGATCAATTGCGGCGCGGGCGATGTTGCAGGCGTGATCGGCGATTCGTTCAAGCACTGGCGCGATCTTGACGACTGCGATTACAAACCTCAGGTCTCGGGCCGCGGGCTGGCGCAAGGCTATGATGTCGATACACTGCCGGTCGATCTCCACTTCCAGCCGATCAACCTCATCGTCGCGAGCAAGCACTTCTTTAGCGGCCTCGCTATCGCGTTCCGTAAGTGCGTACATTGCCCGGTCGAGCGCTCGTTCCGCTTCGCCGCCCAGCAGCAAAAGCCGATCGCGCAGCGAGCTTAATTCGTCATCAAGATGTCTATGTTGATCCATTTCGTTTATTCCTGGTTCCCGATTGCCGGGTCGCGATCTCGAGCTTATTCGGACATAAGAGACCAATCACTAATAAACCCAGCAGTCAGGTAACGCAATCATCCAAATCGCCCTGTGATGTAGTCCTCAGTGATCTTAGTCTCGGGCGCAGTAAACATCTTACTGGTTGAATTTACTTCGATAAGTTTCCCCAGCAGGAAGAACGCAGTTGTGTCAGAAACGCGCGCCGCCTGCTGCATGTTGTGAGTAACGATCACAATCGTATATTGCTGTCTCAAGACCCTAATCAACTCTTCGATCTTCGCCGTGGCCGTGGGATCCAGCGCGGAGGCCGGCTCGTCCATCAGTATGACTTCCGGCTGAATTGCCAGCGCCCGGGCAATACAAAGTCTTTGTTGCTGTCCGCCTGACAAACCCAGCGCCGAGGTCTTCAGACGGTCCTTAACTTCATCCCAAAGCGCTGTGTTTCTCAACGCTCGCTCGACGGATTCTTCAAGCTCACTCTTGCTGGAAGTCATCCGGTTGATTCGCAACCCGTAGGCTACGTTGTCAAAAATCGACTTCGGGAAAGGGTTTGATTTCTGAAAAACCATGCCGACTTTTCGCCGGAGATCTACGACATCGGTTTCTGGCGCATAGATATCTTCGTTATCAATAAAGACCTTGCCCTCGGCGCGGGTTCCGAGAATCACATCGTTCATCCGGTTGAGCGTCCGCAGAAATGTAGATTTGCCACATCCGGACGGCCCGATGAAAGCAGTGACCACCCGCTCTTTGATCTCGATGGAAATACTATGCAGCGCCTGATAGCTACCATAATAGAAGTTCAGATCGCGGACACTAATCTTGCTTGGCTGGACGGCAGGACCGCTCAAGTCAGGCTGGTTCGATACTGTGGGCTTTGCTACTTCAACCATTGTGCATGAAATCGGACCTGTCGTTAACCAAAATGTCCGGTAATGTACTCTTCGGTCAACGTACGGTCTGGATTCTCAAACATCTTTTTCGTCGGCGAAATTTCTATCAACTCGCCCAGATACATGAAGGCAGTGAAATCAGAAACGCGCGCAGCTTGTTGCATGTTATGAGTCACAACGATAACCGTCACCCTGCTCTTCAGATCAAAGATCAGATCCTCAATCTTCGACGTAGCGATTGGATCCAGCGCTGAAGTGGGTTCGTCAAACAGCAGTATTTCCGGGTCCGTCGCCAGGGCGCGGGCTATGCATAGACGCTGCTGCTGTCCGCCGGAAAGCGTGTACGCGGATTCGTCAAGTCGGTCTTTCACTTCATCCCACAGCGCCGCAGAACGAAGCGACTGCTCGACCTGGCGTTCGAGTTCTTTCCCTTTGACGCCTCTTAGTCGCAAACCAAAAGCAGCATTCTCGAATATTGATTTGGGGAACGCATTCGGCTTTTGAAAAACCATGCTCACGCGCAACCGCATTTCAAGTGGGTCCGTCTCGGGTCCGATCACATTTATCCCGCTCGGACGCAGGATTATCTTTCCTTCATAACGAGTCTCAGGATAAAGATCGTGAATCCTATTGAAGCATCTTAAGAGGGTGGACTTGCCGCAACCGGAAGGTCCGATGATGGCGGTAACCTGATTTGTCCCAAACATCAAGTTGATGTTTTTCAGCGCCTGGAGTTTCCCATAGAAGAAATTCAACCCACAGACTTCGGCTTTGACCTCGGATACGTGATTGGAACTGGCCGCGACGTTCACCCCGTCTTCCGGGCGAATCTGCGGTGCTTCAAACTCAGTTCTGGCACGCATCTGAGGGCCGGGGCCGTCGCTTGTCTTCATTAATAGCTTCTCTCTTACCACTTGATTCTCTTCCTAACCCGATAACGGATCAGGATCGCAACTGCGTTGAGCGACAAGGTAACGATAATCAGGACCAGTCCGGCCGCGGCGGCATTAACAACAAAGTCCTGATCCGGCCGCGAGACCCAATTGAACAGCTGAATCGGTAATACCGAAAAAGGTGACCAGAGCCAGTCGAACGAGACAAACGGGGGCTCTGATTGAATCGGGGCCGGAGGTAAGAAAGCAATAAACGTCAGTGCCCCAATCGTAATCAACGGCGCTGTCTCTCCGATTGCTCGCGAAAGCGCGATGATGATTCCCGTCATCGTACCACCCAGGGAGTAAGGCAAAAGGTGATGACGAACAACTTGCCACTTAGTCGAACCAAGGGCATATGCCGCCTCTCGTATTCCCTGTGGAATAGTTCGCAGTGCCTCTCTGGTTGCAACGATGACTATCGGCAAGATGAGAAATGCGAGTGTCAGCCCTCCCGTCAGAATGCTCTGGCCCAACCGGAACCGGTAAACGAGCAGACCAAGCGCCATCAGGCCGTAGATGATTGACGGCACTCCCGCAAGATTGGCAATGTTTATTTCGATCAAATTCGTGAGCCAGTTCTTACGAGCGTACTCTTCAAGATAGACCCCCGCGGCAACACCGAGCGGAACGGCGGTGGCAGCCGTGACCACCATGATCAGCAGGGTACCGACCCATGAAGAAAGAATCCCTGCGCGCTCAGCAAAGCGAGAAGGATAGGAAGTCAGGAATGCCAGGCTCAGCCGCGGCAACCCGTCAATGATCAAGTCTCCCAATAATGCCGCCAGCGTCAGTACTCCGATGAGCGTGCAAACAATCCCGACGATATTGAAGATGAAATCCTGCCTCTTGCGCTTCGCGATGATCCGCTTGAAATCGCTCATCAGTACACCTCCCTAAAACGCTTGCGGAGAATGTAGCCGAGGATATTGAAGGCCAGCGTTAGGAGAAACAGTACAATGCCAGCGGCGAAGATCGACTGGTAGCCGATGCTGCCGTGCGGCAAATCCCCAAGGCTAACCTGTACGATGAAAGCGGTGATCGTCGCAGCGGGCTCGCGCGGGTCAAGTGTCAGATTGGGCTGCATGCCGGCTGCGATCGCCACGATCATGGTCTCGCCGATGGCGCGAGAAATCGCGAGGATGTAGGAAGCGACGATACCCGAGAGCGCTGATGGGTAAACGACTTTCAGGGCGGTGATGATTCGGTTTGCGCCCAGCGCGTACGCACCTTCCCGCAGCGACATTGGCACTGCGCGCATGGCATCTTCGCTCAGCGAACTCACGTAGGGAATGATCATAATGCCCATCACCATGCCGGCGGCGAGCATGTTAAAGGTGGGCAAGCCGGGGATGAACTTTTGCAGTAACGGCGACATGAACTGCAAAGCGAAATATCCATATACAACGGTCGGAACCGCGCTCAGAAGCTCGAGCACCGGCTTGATCACTTCCCGCACGCCTTGTGGAGCGAACTCGCTTAAATAGATAGCCACGACAGTGCCGACGGGAAGGGCGACGGATAGGGCAACCGCGGTTGTCACGAGGGTGCCGGTGACGAGCGGGACAATGCCAAAGCGTGGGGATGCAAAAAGCGGGGTCCAAAGAGTGTCGGTTAGAAAATCTTTGATTGGAACGTGAGCGAAGAAGGTGGACGACTCGTAGATTAGGATTCCTACGATTCCTACAGTAATAGCGACCGACGAAAAAGCGGCAAGCAGCAGGAGCGACTCGATTATGCGCTCTTTGATGCGAGACAAACGTCGGGCGGCTGACTGTGCGGACGGCGGTTGTGGCCCGCGACGAACTGATTCGTCGGCCACATGGTCAACAGTACGCTGGATGACGGGAATTTCTTTCATCGGGGACTCTCGAGCTTGTCTCGGCGGTGAATGCTCACTCACCGACCCCTGGGCCGCCTAGGCCTTCGGGGTACGCTTGAGAATCTCCTCCACCGGAAGTCCTACTTCTGGTACGCCACCAAACGCGGTTCCGGTTTGTAAATTCCGAAGACGATCCGTTGCTATTTGGTACGCCGTATCAGTGAGCGGTAAGTACTTCACTTCCTTGGCAAGAGTCCCAACGTGCTTCAAAAAAAACTCCGCGAATTCCTTTACCGCTGGCTTTTCAAGAGCCTTGCGACTGACGTAAATGAACAGCGGACGAGATAGAGGATTATAGGTTCCTGCCAGTACGTTCTCCGGACTAGGCATGACCGGCTCCTTGACCTTGTTCTTTTCCCATTGAATTGCCACCGCCTTCATCCTGTCACTGTGAGGCGCAAAGTAGGCATAAGGGATATAGCCAAGCGCGTACTTATTTCCTTCCACGCCCTGGACCAGCACATTGTCATCTTCACTCGCAGTGTAGTCGCCTCGACTGGCCTTGGCTTTTCCTACGATCGCTTCGGTAAAGTAGTCAAAGGTTCCTGAATCAGATCCGGCTCCGAAGAGCGCGATCTTCTCCTTCGGCCATTCGGGACGAATCTGGTTCCAGTGTGTGATCGCTCCCTGGGCCGCCGGTTCCCAGACTTTCTTCAACTCTTCCACGGTCATCGAATTGGCCCAGTCGTTCTGCTTGTTCACTACGACTGTGAGTGCATCAAAGGCCACAGGCAATTCGATATATTCGATACCACTGGCCTTAGCCAGCGCCATCTCTTCTGCCAAAATGGGCCGCGAAGCGTTGGCGATATCGATCTCACCCCGCGCGAACTTCTTGAAGCCGCCGCCGGTTCCCGAGATGCCGACCGTGACGTTCACTGTTCCCTGTTTCTCCTTTTGAAACTCTTCAGC
>JBGTLE010000053.1:0-17667 GCA_041744295.1 Pyrinomonadaceae bacterium
GCCTATAAGCTCAAGAGAATCTAATGACTTTAGTTGGAAGGGCGTAAGAGCCCGCGGAAGATGCCCTGAACCTTGACGTTGTTTCCAGGCACTGTTAGAGGCTGGAGTTCCGAGTTAGCAGGATGTAATTCAATGTTTGAGCCGCGGCGAAAGAGTCTTTTCAGCGTCGCGGTGTTCTCTTCAACCAACAGGGCTACGACAATCTCGCCATCACGCGCGTCCGTGCGGTTCTCAATCAGTGCAATATCGCCATCGCAAATGTGTTCGTCGATCATCGAGTCGCCTTTGACCTTCAGCGCATAGCAACGATCTGGCCGAACACTACCAAGCAGGAAGCGCGGCACGGGGATCGTCTCCGCCGACTCAACTACGTCAATCGGATTGCCTGCAGCGATGCGACCGAGCAGTTTGATCTCGCAGAGTGAGTTGCTGTCATCGACCTTAACCTGCAGTGCAAAGCCATCTTCGTGTTGACGCGTCAGCAAGCCGCGCTTTTCGAGCGCAGCGATATGCTTGCCGATGGTCGCCCTGGATTTGACGCCGAAGTGTCTCGCGATCTGCGCGTACGATGGTATGTGACCATGACGCTCGAGGAAGCGAGTGATGTAATCGAGAATCTCTTTTTGCCGTTGAGTTCTGGGGAGCATAAGTTTCGTGAAGCTGGTTCCCGATTACGATCCCGAGTAGTTGAACAGAGACGTTGCAGGTGACGACGCATTCTAGGTTGCACGAACATTGGCGTCAAGCCTTTGTTCGCGCAACCTAGAATGATCCTCTTACAAGAATTCTATTTAAGAGAGTAACGAGCGAGAGTGCGTGGGAAGATGCGAACCCCGGCCGGCATCTGCTTCAAGGTCATGGGTGGACCAGTCAACACTTCATTTGCCTTCTTGCCATAGACCGCTTCGTTGAGATCATTGTCGGGAGTGATAGCGGCTCCCTTTAGCGCCGCCCCGATAAACGCGCCCTTACTGCGAGAGTAAGAGAGAATTCCGGCGTCAAGAGTTGCATTGGTCGAGGCCGCAGCTTCACGTCCCACTGGACCGGCAGCGACGCCAACCTCCCCACCGATCTCAAATTTATCCTCGAGCAATCCTTTGATGCCGTCCTCGTTCATGATCAGCAGAATGTAGTCTGACTTCTGCGCGCCAATCTGCGCGCCGAAACTGCCGCCGCTAAGATTGAAAAATGCCGGTGCGCTCCAACCGTTTCTCAGACGCCTGCTGATGAGGCCCTGCCCGCCGCGGCCGCCGATAATAAACGCCGCCTTAACGACGCCGGGGAAAACCGCAATGGCCTCAGCTTTATCCAATAATTCCTCGGGAATTGCCTTGTCACGAACGTTCATGATTTCAGTAAACGTCTTCGCGGCTTCGCTCGAGTGGCGCGTCGCGTCTTCCAGGCGCGTTTTTTTCTGGGCCGGTACAACCACGGCACCGATCGTGATCAGGGCTACCACACTCAAGATCTGTGTTAGGACTTTCTGAACTGACAACTTCATAGTCGACTCTCCTTAAGACTTCTAAAAGCAAGCTGCTTAATTGGCCAGGGAGAAGATTGCTGGGAATCCGCTTGCAAACGTTTTGGCTACCGGGGGTGAAAGAATCTTACACGTAATTCCGGTTCGGTGTCAGGCCTGATGACGGTGCCTGAACATTAGAACCTAACGCTGTAACTCATCCCCGGATCGCGTCCCTTGACCATGATCAGCGAGAACGCATGCCGCTCATGCGCAAACGTCAATACTGGATGGATGTTGACCCCGTTATAGGTGATCAGTGCTGAGAGTTTTTCAGTGAAGAAGATCGTCAGCCCGCCAATCGGTCGCACTCGATGATCGTACGTGCCGTAGGAAACACCCGCGTAAGGAGCAATCGGCAAACCCGTTTCACGTTGCAAGTTTTTGCTGAACGTAGCAAAGAAGGCCTGGCCCGAAGGCGTGCCAATGCGATCCGTTGACGTGCCCAGCATCAACGCCGGTCGCTTACTGGTCTCTGTCATGACCAGCAGGTTCGCGAGCGGCTTGAACTCTCCTGCGCGCGGGTTGTATTCGATCCCGAGTTGAACGCGGGGATGAAAGCTATACGTGAGCGTAGTGCGCACGGCTGCGCGTGGGATCTGATTGCTTAGCAAGCGAACCCCCAGCGTCCAACGGTAGTCATCATCTGATCCTGCCCCGCTCACGGCGCGGCCCTCGCCCGGTCAAAGCGGTCAACTGGGAACGAGCGAAACCTGTGTGCCTGTTTTTTTCGGAGGCTCAATCTTAAGAGCGACAGTGTCCGCGCCAAGTAACGCATCGAGCTGTCGGCGCAGTTCGCGCTCGGTAACCGGTCGCGCGGTGACCGACAGTATTTTCCCGTTCCGCCCGATGATTACTGTTCCGGGCAAGGCGCCACCCAGTCCGAAGCGCTTCATGTCGTCAGAAGTAACACCCAACCAGACTGGAAAGTTAACGCGCACCGTTTTTATGAACTGCAAAACCGTAGCGCGATCCGCCATCGTGTCGGCAGCTGCGCCAACGACCTGCACGCCAAGCGGCGCATACTCATTCTGAATCACCGCCAGATCCGGCATCTCTTTGCGACAGGGAACGCACCAGGTCGCCCAGAAGTTGAGCAGGACGATCTTGCCGCGGTAGCTGCTAAGTTTTTGCTCAACGCCAAACAGATCTTTCAACATCAGTTCTGCTTCGGATCCCACTGCGGTTTCGTTTTGCGCCGAAATGTCTGAACCGCGCACGACCTGGAATTCATCAACGGCGACGTACGCTTTGTCATTCTGCTTTCGCAATCGGCCCGAGACCTTGACCCACTTGCCGATCGATTTCAACCATTCGGCGCTGTCCTGTTTGAACTTGCCGGCTTCCACCAAATACAACTTGTAATCAGCGCCCTCTTTCACAGCTACCGCCGGCGGAATTCCTTTCAGCGAGCACTCCCTGGCGCAATCAAGATCCGCGGCGTCTCCGTAGGCGGTTGTCTTTCGATCAGCTTCGAACCAGCATTCGGAACAGACCAGCTGCCCTTCAATACTGGTCCGATCGTCGGTCGCTTTCTGCGCACCGGCGGCAGACCCAACGGGGAACAAGAGGCACATCAGCGCTAGTGACAACGCCCATGAAATTGGATTCGTCATTATTGGGTGGCCGTGGACCTTCAATTTGAGTAAGGATTTTCCTGAGTGTACTTGTGAATGATTCTCTCGCGTACTTGCGCTGGCGTGAGTTTCTCTTCCTTCTGGAGTTTGTACGCGAGCAACGCCTCGTCGACGCACACCGCGCAATGCGAAGCGTGGTCATCGACGTAGCAACTGTGAAGACTCTTGTGCCCGAACGCCTGATCACAGTGGCAGTAACACGGCAGCTCGGCAAGTGTCTCCGGGATCTTTTTAGCGATTTCGTAGGCTTCGCGAGTCTTTCCTGCAAACTGCGCCGCGGCCAGCGTTGGCGCGAGGTGCTTAACCTGATCTCCGGTTTGAAAAGCCGGAATGTCGGGTGTAGCACCTTTCGCGGCGTGATCGTGACCGTGAGGATCAGGCGTTTCGGTGCTGGCGCTTTGCTGCCGCGCGACAGGAGTCACGCTGCGAGCAATGAAAACTGCCGTTCCCGCGACCATCAAGAGCGCGCCGATAACAATCAACAAGATCTGATTCTTCTTCATCTTTTAACCTCTGATTTCAGTTTCTTCGGCGGCTCTGCCGCGTCCTTTGAGGTAAGCCTCTGGCTTACCGCTTTTTTAGTGAGGCTCTGCCTTCTGGATTCAGACTGAGGCGTAGCCTCGGACTCAGTATCTATATGTACGGTAAGCCAGAGGCTTACCGCAAGGAGTGCGGCAAAGCCGCAGAACAATGGGGAATGGCAACCAAGCTTCATCCTTCATCCTTCATCCTTATTCATGCCGACGCGCGTCTCAGCCTCAACGCGTTAGCAATCACCGAAACTGAACTGAAACTCATCGCTGCAGCCGCGATCATCGGATTTAGCAGCAACCCGAAAAACGGATAGAGCACACCAGCCGCAATCGGCACGCCCAGCGCGTTATAGAAGAACGCAAAGAAAAGGTTCTGCTTGATGTTGCTCATCGTGGCTCGACTGAGGCGGCGGGCCCTAACAATGCCGCGCAGATCGCCTCTGATCAAGGTAACGTCAGCGCTTTGCATGGCGATGTCGGTACCGGTGCCCATCGCGATTCCTACATCAGCCTGGGCCAACGCCGGAGCATCGTTGATACCGTCGCCAGCCATGGCAACTCGGTGCCCTTTCGCTTGCAATCGTTTCACGACCTCGGCCTTTCCTGTCGGCAACACCTCGGCGATTACTTCATCAATCGCCAGTTTTGCCGCAACTGCGTTCGCGGTCGTACGACTGTCTCCGGTAAGCATCACAACGCGCAGGCCTTCATCGTGTAATTGCTGGATGGCTTCCGGCGTCGAGGGCTTGATTGGATCGGCAACTCCGAGCAGGCCGGCAATCTTTCCAGCGACAGAGACGAATACTACAGTTTGGCCGTCTTCGCGAAACTCATCCGCTTTACTTGCAAGCTCTCCAGGATCGATCTTCAAATCGTCAAACAGGCTGCGATTTCCTAACACGACGGTGCGTCCAGCGATATTTCCTCTGACACCCTTACCCGTAAAAGATTCGAACGAATCCGTGCGCAGGAGTTGAATACCTCGCTCGCGAGCGCCGGTCACGATGGCGGCAGCCAACGGATGTTCGCTGGCGTTTTCCAGGCTCGCAGCCAAACGAAGGAGTTCTTCTTCTTTGCACTCGGGAGTCGTCACCACTGTGACTAGTTTTGGTTTTCCTGCCGTCAGCGTTCCGGTCTTATCAACCACCAGCGTGTTGACGTCTCGCAGCACTTCTACTGCGGTCGCATTCTTGAAGAGTACGCCAAGCTGCGCCGCCTTGCCGGTGGCCACCATGATCGACATCGGCGTTGCGAGTCCAAGCGCGCAAGGGCACGCGATGATCAGAACTGCTATCGAGTTGATGAGCGCGTACGCCAGGCGAGGCTCAGGCCCAATCGTGGCCCAGACAACAAACGTGACGATTGCAACGACAATCACTACCGGCACAAAGTAAGCAGCGACAACGTCTGCTAGTCGTTGAATTGGCGCTCGGCTGCGCTGCGCTTCCGCAACGAGTTGCACGATCTGGGCGAGCAATGTTTCTGAACCAACCCGCTCCGCTTTCATCACGAAAGCGCCGGTGGTGTTCACAGTTCCGCCGATTACGGGATCTCCGGGTCGCTTCTCCACCGGCAACGGCTCGCCAGTGACCATCGATTCGTCCACCGCGCTTGAGCCTTCAACCACGATGCCGTCGACGGGGATTTTCTCGCCCGGACGAACGCGCAACAAGTCGGCCGGTTTAACTTCAGCGAGTGGCACATCACGCTCGTGGCCTTCGCTTTCAATCAATCTTGCGGTTACCGGAGCCAGACCAAGTAATGCCTTCAGCGCCGAACCGGTGCGGCTGCGTGCCTTCAATTCCAACACCTGGCCCAATAGCACCAGGGTCGTAATTACCGCAGCGGCTTCGAAGTAAACAGGAACACTTCCCCCGTGGCGGAATGAATGAGGAAACACTTCCGGAAAGAGCGTGGCCACAACACTGAATCCGTACGCGACCAACACGCCCACGCCAATCAGCGTGAACATGTTCAAGCTGCGGTTTACGATTGATTGCCACGCGCGAACAAAGAAAGGCCAGCCACACCAAAGCACTACGGGAGTCGCAAGGACCAGCTGAATCCAGGCGAGCGTGCTGCCCGAAAGTTGTCGCTGTAATGGAGCGCCTGGAATCAGATCGCTCATGCCAACTACAAAAATCGGCGCGGTAAGAATTGCGCTTATCCAGAAGCGGCGAAGCATGTCAGTCAGTTCTGGATTCTCTTCGTCGCCCATGACAATTGACCGTGGCTCGAGTGCCATGCCGCAGATCGGGCAATTACCAGGCTCGTCTCGGATGACTTCGGGATGCATCGGACAGGTGTATTCCACCTGCGAGTGCTTAGAGATCGGACCGTTGCGTTCCAAAGCCATGCCGCATTTCGGACATGATCCGGAGTTTGCCTGTTGAACCTCGGGATGCATCGGACAGGTGTATTCCGCAGGGGAGCCACTTTTCTTGGTAGCGCGTCCGATGGTGACCGGTTGTACAAGTGGCGTTGGCTCTGGATTCAGGAAGCGCTCGGGATCGTCACGGAATTTCTGAAGACAATGCGGGTTGCAAAAGTAGTAAGTCTGGCCTTCGTAAGCAAACGAGCCCGCAGCAGACTCCGGTGTGACGGTCATGCCGCAGACGGGATCGATGGTTGATCTTTCCAAGTTGGTCGTTGGATTGGCCATAAATCTCGAAGTACTAAGTCCCGAGTACTGAGTGCTGAGTACTGAGTGCCGAGGCACGCTCGTTATTGCCGATATTAGGCCTATGAGCAGAAACCTTAAACTTGAGACAAAAGCCGGAACTCAGTACTCAGCACTCAGCACTTTCTTCTTAATGCACCATCTTCATTTTTCCGGGGCGCATGCGCACAAAAAAATGAAATGACTTTGGGTTGCTGCCGTAAATCGCATCCAGGATGGCCGGCTTAGAATAGAAAGTCACATCGCCACCAAGCGCAATGGAAAGCCTCTCGCTGTTCCACAGGTCGCGGGCGCCGCCAAACGTATAGCCGCCGATTCGAAACGACGGATGATGATCAGTTATGCCGAGCAACTGCCGATCGGCTGCTCTCAAGATCGAATTCTTATCCGAGAGTTCCAGCCTTGTGTACAGATAGTTCTTGTCCAGGAAATTCACGGTCGACTCGGCCACGTAGCCATTCAGGTTGAACTTCGCCGCCGTGATTTTCGTGGTTCCTTCCCCAAATCAAACTCGTCGCCCAGTTCCCACGCTCGAGCGGCCGATTATACGAGATTGAAGCCGTAGTCCGCCTGACATCTCCCGGTTCAAGCGGCTCGGGATTGCGCAAAAGACCGTGACTAATCTGCAGAGACCAGTTCTCATTCGGCGCAAACGACAATCTCGCCGCGCGCGAGTTCCACGGATGCGCTTCGAAGTCATACCGATTTTCATCCGGCTCGCGTCCGTTAAAAACGGAACCTTCGAGTTTGAACCAGCGATAAGTAAAGCCGGTTGTGAATACACCAAAAGTAATGTGCGACGAATCCTGCAGATGATGCGAAAGCACGGCCGAGGGATTTTCCGATGCGGAAGCGCGATGCATAAAGGCGGTCGGACCCAGCGCCGGCTCACCGGGATAGCCAACATATGCGAACCACGTTCCTCGCTCGCCCAGTGGCACACGATAGGTGGCTGACAACTCCATGAACAGATCGTGCGAATGCTGGCGATCAATCAACGGTTGACCCTGGTACGTTTCACCGGTTTGGAACAACTGTGGCGAACCACCGGGAGAATAAGTAAACGGTTCAAAACTGAACATCGAACGCAGTTCGAGGGTTCCGTTCCCCACCCGGCGCAGCGCCATCGGCATGAACCAGTTAGCAGATTCAAACTTGGTCACGCCGCGCGGCCCGCCTTGGGAGTTGACGCCAACGAAGGCATTGTAGTGAAACATCAGCAGCCAATCGCCAGCTTGCTTGTGAATCATATAACTCGGCGAAGACGCCGGCAGCCATGATGTCCCCGAGCCCATCTGGCCCATCGGTATTGCGTTGGCGGCACGCTTACCAACTCGAATGGCCATCTGCTCGCCCGACATCGTCAACAACGTTTCGCCTTCCATTGCATGCGCATCGGCGGGCATCTTCGTGGGTGTGGTCTGTGCGGCCGTAGTTGGAGTCGTCGCCGGCTTGTCGTGAGTCTCGTGCTCTTGGCTACCCGTTTGAACTTTTGGTGTCGCGGTAGGCGTCGGCTTTGCAGGGCCCGGTATGACGTGGCCTTCGTGCTGCGCGTTCGCAGTCGTGGCGAGCGCAATCAGAACCACGAGCGCGGCGACACAAATCTTAAATTTGAGTTGTTTCATATCTTCTCAATCAAGAACGAGCGCGGCCGGCGCGCGCCACAATCTTTCTGCATGACGCAGCAGAAGAATTTGGTATCGCCCGACCGCGCTCAACCCCCTTGTTATCCTTGCTTCTCCTTATTCTCCTTATTCTCCTTGTGCTCCTTCATCTTCATATCGCACGAGTCTCCGCTGCAGCAGCAACATCCATCCTTCGCTGAATGGCTCTTCGAGTCGTGACCCGCGGCATGTTTCATCGAGCATGAATCGCCGCAGCATGACGCGGTGGCACAGCACGCCGCCTTGTCCTTGGTGGAATCCTTGCTTGCCTCTTGAGCGAAACCGATGCCTGAAACTGCGAGTGCTAAGCCCACTACGAGACCCATGGCAAAGCCTTTAAAGTTTTTCATGTCTATCTCCTGTCAAAGAAATGCGGGTAGGTGATATCAGCGAACACACTGATACCGCGAATGACAGACGACCACGCCTGCCGGCAAAGGAATTTCTTTAGATCAGGAAGACACAACAGCGGAGGTAGGTGTGCCCGCGGTTTGGTAGGTGTAACGGTTCAGAAAGCGGGATGTGCTGTTCGACCACTCGGACCAGTGTTTTCGGATTGGAAGTTAGCGCGATTGGCGCGCTGTCGTCGTAACGGACCTTCGAGATGGCGGCTATCGCGTTAACGGCTATGGGGCATTCGCCCATTAAGCCGGAGGGAAAATTGGCAAGCTTTAAGACTTGTTCGTTTGAGTCGGTTGGCTTGGTGGTTTCGCTTCTCGGCGTCTGCCTGGCACAACAATCCTGTGACTCTGACGAGGCACAGGATTCATTTGCGACCACGGCACCTTGCAGATTCTGGTCTTTGGTAGTTGTGGTAGTTGGCGCGGCTTCCGCGACCATTCCACACCCGAGCAGACAGGGCATGCCGGCGATCCAAAAGACCAGCAGCGGCGCCAGCGTAAATCGTGTGATTCTGGTAGCAGCAAAACGAAACATCGATCGAAGTTTAAGCTTATTCCTTCCGGGTGTCGAGAACTCTGATAGAACCGCCGCGAATGCGGAAATGAAGTGTTCTCTTTCTCTCACTCGCGAGGTAGATCGCTATTGCGACAACCCACATGCGGAAGCAATGTACATGGAGCTGGATCTTTAAGATTGGCTATTTGCAAAGGAAGAGTATCAGCCGCGGATTAACGCGCATGAAACTGATCTGAAATCAGAAGTGTTGCCGCTTAGCAGTATGTCCGTGAATTCCTAGCCATTGTCTTCAAGTCTCTCATTCAGATCCGTCCCCTCCGCGTTCATCCGCGGCTAATACTTGATCACCCAACTGGACGAACGTGCTGCGGCATGGGAACATCAGACCAACTAACAAGTCATTTGAGACATTCAGCAGGATTCGACTAATTGGGAGGAACACGATGCAAATTGATCGAAACAAAATTACATCGCAGGAAGAGACTAACGAAGAAGCGCCAATGGACATGGTAAACGACCGCGTTGAAGCAGAAATGAAGCTGATTGAGAGTAAGGCGAAGGAACAGGTGGCCGACGGACTTCAGGACGAGAAACTTGCCGATGAGGCTGAACGACTCAGGCGAGAGGCCGAAAAGGAATTAGATAAACTCGCCGCTGCGGACAGCGCAGACGCCAAACGCTAAGTGTTTCAACTCTTCAAAGCGTCTTCGATTGCCTGCTTCAACTGCGGCGGCGTGGCGGTTTGACTGAAGCCAATAAACCGTTTCAGGATTTTGCCGTCACGAGAAATGATAAAGCTCTGCGGGATTGAATCGCGGCCCTGCATTAGCGTTATCGCGACTTCAGCTGTGGCCCATCCCACTGGGTAGTCGATATTGAAATTCCTCACGAACGCTTTCACCTGTTCAGAGGATGCGTCGGGATTCTCGGTGGAAAGTCCAACCACTTCAAGACCCTGGCTTTTGTACTGGTCATAGAACTTCACTAGTTCAGGTATTTCGTTTCTGCACGGTCCACACCACGTCGCCCAAAGATTAATCAGCAAAACTTTTCCGCGATAGTCTGCCAACTTGATCGGAGCGCCACTGGCGGATCTCAATTCTGCGTTAAAGACCTCGGGTGGTAACGACGCCAGCGCCGGCGGCGCCGGTGGGGCTGCCTTGCCAGCACTAACTTTAGGAGCAGACGAAGCCGGTCGGGAAACCTCGTCGGTTGAATTGCAACTAGAGACGCCGAACAGCGCAACGAGCGAAAGCACCAGAATCGTAAAGCTGATTCTCGCGGGTGTTAACAATGATCCGGTTCGGTTCACTTCGGTTGATAAAGACATTTATGTACCTGGACTCTGGGATGGTGCCGCAGTTATTTCGAGAGTTTCATTAACTCTTTCCAAAGCGGAACGACTCGAGGACTAGCGGCAGCTGTCCTTTCTCACCGACGTCACTGACACCAGATAATTCCGGGGCCAGCGAAGTTGAAAGCATAATTAGCGTGGCTCCCGTATTCTGAGACGCAACCCCCGCGGGAAGAAACACCACTCTTCCCCAAAGTTGGATGTCGCCTTTTTCCGTCCCCTTCGAAAGACTCTCAAAGCGAAACTCATAACCATCCATTGAGTTTATCTTGGTCGGACCTTCAGATACTTTGCGATATTCAGGAAAGTTCCTGGAGAGGCTTTCGCTGAGGAGTTCAACCAGCTGAGGGAATGAATCTTTGTCAGCTTCAAAGGTGCCCTTGCTTGTATACCAACCCACGGCAAAATTCTCTTGCGTGAAATCGGGCGGCAACATCCGCTCGACCTTGGCAAAGTTACTTGCGCCCGCCACGCCGGCCCTGGGATCAACCTTCCAGCCTTCCGGGTAGTAAAAGGAAAAGTCGAAGTAATGCTCGGCGAGTTTTCCTTCCAACTGCGCGCTGGAATTCGCAAATTTTACGGCGCCATCCGGAGGCGCAAACGGGGGATTAACCGGACTCGTTTCTGCCACCGCGGTGTTCGCATTCGCGGGAGTGGAATCCTGAGTTGGAGTTGCGGGAGTAGGCTCAGTCGCAACGCGTCGCCCGTCCATCTCCTCGAGACGCGGCTGGATCACCAGAAAGAACACCGCCACCACGCCGCCTATTCCGAGTATCAGAACCACTGCAAGCAAACCGAGGATCAAGGGTAACTTCGATTTTTTCTGTGGAGCTGCGGCGGCCGGTAAAGGAGCCGAAACTGGCGCCGGTGGTGGCGGCGGCGGCGCAGGTGCGTCGACTACGGTAGGCATGCGGGTTGGACCGGTATCTCGAGACAAAACAGCAGTCCGGGCCGATCCTGGATCAAAAAGCGTGGTATCGGGCAGTTCGCGACTGGTCGGCATTTCGCGGGAGGTCGGAGTCCCGGGCATTGGCAAGTCGGTCGAAGTCGCTCGCATCGTAACGTTAGGATCGAAAGCGGGCTGGGTAATCAGCAGCCCGCCGTCCACGGTGCAAAATTTCTGGTTCTCGTCTGGAAACGTGCGGTTACATTTTGGGCAATGCTTCATTGGATCCTCTTCCGGGGACTGGGATTCTGCTAAGGACGCACGCCGGCGATTTTCTGCTCGAGCTTCGTGTTGCTTGGATCAAGTTCCAATGCTCGTTGATAAGCTCGGAGTGCGTCGCTCTTCAAATTACTCTTAAGGTAACCATCGCCGACACCTTCAAAGCCGAACGCTCCTGCTAACCGCTGACGATCGCCGGCAGGCACGAACTCAGCCGCCTGAGTGTAAGTCTTCTCGGCATCCTGATATCGATCCTGGGCCAGGTAAACGCTACCAAGAAGATTGTAGGGTTGAAACGCTTTCGGACTAACCTCCGAAGCACTCTTCAGAAAACGTTCTGCTTCCTCGTAGCGCTTCCTCACCACCAACATTCTTCCCAACAGAAATAGCGCCGTGGGATTGCGGGCATCCATTTCAAGAGCGCGACGCAGCACGGGTTCAGAACCATCCCATTGCTGTTCAGCCTGCAACGACTCGGCAATGAGGTTCAAAGTCGAAGCGTCTTTGGCCAATGCGCTCGCCTGCTCGTAAAGTTTACCCGCCTCGTCTACTCGTCCGGAACGCCTCAAGACTCTCCCAAGGTGAGCATAGGCCACGGCAAATTCAGGATCGAGTTCGATCGCACGACGGTACGCCTGTTCGGTCTCTTCATTAAAACGTCCCCTTGCCTGCAGCGCCACGCCGAGACGATCCCAAGCCACTGCATTCTTAGGCTGAACCTGCGTCGCTCGTCGAGCGGACGTCTCAGCGTCAGCGAAACGTTTGGCATTGTCGGCTCCCGTGCGTGGCTGTACCAGCACCACACTCAAGGCAACCAACGCGTCAACATCGAACGGGTTCCACTCGACGGCATTGCGGTATGCGCGCTCGGCGTCTTCCCAACGCTGCTGGTCGGTGTAAACGTTTCCGAGTCCATAAGCGCCGCGAGCGTCGCGAGCACGAAGCCTAAGGACGCCCTGATAAGCTTCCTCCGCCTCGGAAAACTTGCGCGCATCTCGCAACGAATTTCCCTTTTCCAGCAGGTCGTCAATGCGATCATCAACGGAAACCGTGGATGGGCGCCTGGTAGTCGTGGTCGTGGTTCTGCCGCTGGGCTTGGTTGTCGTCGTTCCCATCGGCTTTCCCCCACCACGCTTAGTTTCCGGATTCTTGGGCCTGAAGATTCCCGCGCCGCCTCCCACATCGCCCCCCACGTCCTGCCCCAACGCAGCGTCGCCTTGCCACGCCAGGCTGAGACACACCGCCACGGAGATCAAGATCGGGCGCACCATCGCATTAGCTTTCATTCGGTCTTCTCCTAAATCCTACGCGCTGGATTTTAAATTGATTGTTTGCTGACGGCCGGTGTTGATTCAAAAAATCCTGGGCCTCTTGGAAAACTGGAGACGATAACTCTGGGATTGTAGTTTCGAGGTAGTCGAATTGCAATCGAAGTACTCCCAGAGGTGATTACTGAGCTGAGCGGACAAGGCGGAATCCAATTGTGGGGCTCTTGGTGGCAGCCGGTGCAAAATCGCGATATGTCGAAGTGATTGGATTCTTCTTGTCGTCAGGATTGCTGATAAACGACCCGCCACGTTTTACTATCCATCCGTTGTATTGAGACGGAAACTGGGCTTCCTCGTTCCCCTGATAGAGTGCAATCGGTGTCGATGTCCATTCCCAAACATTACCGATGAGATCGCTGATGCCCCAGCGGTTCTTTCCGTCAGGCAAAGACGCAACCGCCTTGGGAAAATCCTGCTTAACCACTGCTTTTCCGTCACTCCAGGTCGCGCCCCACGGATAAAGGTGGTTCTGATCTCCGCCACGAGCCGCGTATTCCCATTCCTGTTCAGTCGGCAAGCGATATTCTGCGTTATCGCGTTTGGAACGCCAGGCCGCGAAGGCCTTAGCGTCGTCTATTGAAACGTAGACAACCGGCCAAAGTTCCTGTCCGAAAATTGGATTGCCGTTGGGCCAATAGGGCGGCGGTGCGTGACCAGACTCGCGTACGAACTCCAGGAATTCCGCATTCGTCACTTCGGTAGGCGACATGAAGAAGGTATTGACCGTGACGGCATGGGCAGGCCGCTCCTGTAGCGGGCCGTCGTTGCGTCCCATTTGAAACGTGCCGCCTGGAATCTCAACAAAGCTGGCTTGCAATGTTGAGTCGATTGCAGTTCCACCGGGAGGCGCTGTCGGCGTAACTGATCGGGGCGAAGTCGTGGTTGGCGTTTTCAGTAGAAAGTAACCGCCGATCCCCAAGCCTGCAGCTCCCAATAAGACGACCACAGCTCCGACCAACAAAAACGAACTCTTCTTCGTTGCCGGGGGGATAGTGGTAAATGGTGGGATCTCGCCCGGATAAGACTGTGACGCCCCAAAACTATTACCTCCGACCGTCTGGGGCACGACAGCCGCTCGAACTTGAGTCATCTCTGGATCGATAACTGCAGCGGCGGGAGGCATGCTGGTCGCGAGCCGCGCCAAACGCTCCTCGAGCTCTTTAGCTTGCCGCTCAACGCGCTCCATCTGCTCGCGCTGTTTGCGCTCGCGTTCTTCTCGTTCCGCACGCTCTTTCCGGGCCTGCTCTTCGGCTTCTGCTCTTCGCCGCGCGGCCTCCGCATCTCTTTGCCGTTGCTCTCGGGCCGCCCGCTCCGCAGCTTCTCGAGCTATCCGTTCGCGCTGTTCCTGCTCGAGGCGTTCAACTTCAGCCAGTTGCGGGTGAACTCCATGACCTGAAGGAGCATAACTGCCCAAATCAGCAACTGAGTCGACGGCTGGTTGGTTGATCCCCGTTTGCTCCACTCCACCAAGGGTTGTTAACGCGGGCGGCGACATCATTGTCTGATTCGGATCAAGGGAGCCGGTCCTGCGCCGAGCAGCAGGTTGACCGGGGCTGGAAGAAACAGCCTCTCTTAATTCTCTTAGAAACTCTTCAACGGTTGGCGGGCGCTCGTCTGCTTCCTTCTCCAGGGCGTGACGCACGACGGCTTCAAATGGCCCCGGAATCTGCAATCCGAGTGATTGGAAAGTTGGTGGCGGCATCGTCAGATGCTTCTTCATGATCGACGGTATAGACGATCCTTTGAATGGTACGTCGCCGGCGAGCATCTGGAAAAGAATGATACCGAGACTGTAAATGTCTGCCCGCAAATCAGGCTCATCGTCTGACCATTGTTCGGGCGCCATATAAAAAGGCGAGCCCATCAGCCCGCTGGTCTTGGCCTGCACGAACGAGCCCAGCAGTTCCCCGGATTTTATTTTTGCCAGGCCGAAGTCGAGGATCTTCAAGCCTTCTGAGACCGGCACACCCGTCTGTGTCATCACGTTCAGCGGCTTCAGATCGCGATGGACAATATTCTGCCGGTGAGCGGCAGCCACTCCGTTGCCCATTGCCGTGATGAACTCCGACGCGCGGGAAGGCGCCATGATTTTCTCTTCGGCGAGAATTTCCTGTAACGACCTGCCATTCACAAACTCCATTACCAGGAAAGGCATGGTGCCTCGCACGACGCCAAAGTCCGTGACGGCAATGATGTTCTGATGGCGAATGGCTGCGGCTGCGAGCGCCTCCTGACGAAACCGAGTGACCAACATTGGGTCGTTACCGACCAAATCAGGCAGGATCACTTTAATGGCGTGCGACGTCTTCAGGAAGATATGGCGGGCGCGAAAAACGACACCCATGCCGCCCTGGCCCAGGCGTTCTTCCAGTTGATAGCGCGCATCAAGGATTGGCTCGCCATGCAGCGAGTGTGTCGTAACATCGCCGTCTTGGGGACAGTGATTGATTTCGTCGGGGAAGCAGCGCTTACAGGCTGGGCATTCTTTCATTGAAGGGGCTCGAACAAGACCTGACCCTCTGGATCGTTTTGTTATGTGCGACTTTGTGGCACCCGGAGATGCGGGCCCGGATTCGTTTTTTCATGCGACGCGGTTATCAACTCTAATTCAGCGTTCCCTCGCCGTGAAAATTCGTCAAGATTGACCGACGACTGTGCTTGGGATTTTAGCGGCTTGCTCAAACTCAAGCAAGTAAAGGGTTAGACAATGGGGTTTACTTGCTATCAACACCAACATGGAGCACCGCGGGCTCGGGCTAAACGCTCTGATGTGAGGCGGTGGCTACGCCGCGCCGGAAGTGTGGTTGATCATGTTGCGGCTACGCCCCTCGGGTTTGAATCGCGAACGCTACTGCCCTGATCGATCGCCGTACCTGTCTTCCAGGCGATCCATACGGCGTTCCAAGTCCATCTGATCTGTGCGGACGGCAATAGTGTCGGAGGCAAGTTCCGCTTTTTGCCGTGCCAGGCGCTTGAAGCCACTCCTCATGTCCAACCCCTGCTCGTCAACTTTGCTGTCCAGACTTGTGACTTTGCTGTCCAGACTTGTGACTTTGCTATCCAGACTTGTGACTTTGCTGTCCAGACTTGTGACTTTGCTGTCCAGACTTGTGACTTTGCTGTCCAGACTAATTAGCCTCTCCTCAAGCTCCGAAAGCTTTGTCTCAAATGCGATCTGCCGTTGTTCGAATGAATCCTGCTTCCTATCAAATCCATCCATGCGGACCAATACTTTTTCCCAGATTGGTCGGGTGTTGTAGGAATTGCGAACGCCCGCTTCTTCCAAAGCGCTGAGACGTTTGTCTATGGACACCAGGGTCGCTACCAGCCTTTCGTTGGTATCGGGCGGGAATTTGTCTG
The DNA here is from genome assembly GCA_041744295.1 of Pyrinomonadaceae bacterium. Taxonomy (GTDB): domain Bacteria; phylum Acidobacteriota; class Blastocatellia; order Pyrinomonadales; family Pyrinomonadaceae; genus PSRF01. Next base: position 16,159 of record JBGTLE010000053.1, read on the forward strand.
TGAGGTTTTCACTCATCGTTATTCTCCAATCGGTGGTGATGGTTACAAATTCATACGAAGCGTGATCATCGGATAGTTCCTTCGATCATCCCGCGCCGTCGGTTCTTACCGCACCACTATATTCACTAAACGCTGCGGCACCACTATCACCTTCACGATGTCGTGTCCGTCGGTGAATGCTCGAACTTTTTCATCTGCCAGCGCCGCAGTTCGCAACTCGTCATCGGTCACGCCGGGAGAAGCAATCACGCGCGAACGCAACTTTCCATTCACTTGAACGGGAACCTCCAACTCTTCGTTGCGAGCAAGTTCCGCGTCCGCGATGGGCCATTTGGCCGAATTGAGCAGTCCTCCTTCGTGTCCGAGCGCCTCCCACATCTCCTCTGACGCATGCGGAGCAAACGGCGTCAGCATCACCACCAGTGACTCCAAACCTTCGCGCACCGCATATGCGTCAACCTCTGACGCGGTCGACGGCGTGACGTCGAAATCGTTCAGGGCATTGAACAGTTCCATCAGCGCCGCCACGCCGGTGTTCAGATACAAGTTCTCAACGTCGCTGGTCAATTTCGCGATCGTCTGGTGGGTCTTTCGCCGCAGTGACCGCGCGTTCGAACTGAACTCCTCGGCCGCGGGCGCCGAACTTCCCGCAGGCATGTTCGTGAGTCGCTCGCGCCATTGCCACACAGCGGTGTAGACACGCCGCAGAAATCGAATCGCTCCCTCAACTCCAGCTTCTGACCAACGCAGTTCATTCTCGGCGGGTGCCGCAAACAGAATAAAAAGCCTCGCCGCGTCAGCCCCAAACGCTTCAATCATGTCGTCCGGATCCACGCCGTTGCCGAGACTCTTCGACATGGCTTTCCATTCGTCCGTGCCCTCGACGCGATTCGTGACCATGCCCTGCGTGAGCAACTTCGTCACCGGCTCATTAAACGTGACCAGGCCGAGGTCCCGCATAACTTTCGTCCAGAAACGCGTGTAGATCAGGTGCATTACCGCGTGTGAATCGCCGCCGATGTATTGATCGACCGGAGTCCACTCAGCAGCTTGGGCGCTAGCGAAGGGCGCAGACTCATTTCGCGGATCGGTGTAACGGAAGAAGTACCACGAGGAATCGACAAACGTGTCCATCGTGTCGGTGTCTCTGCAAGCCGGCCCTTTGCACTGCGGACAAGTCGTATTCACAAACTCCGGAACCGTAGTTAAAGGTGACTGGCCAGTACCTGTGAAGTCTGCGGTCTCTGGCAACAACACCGGCAGATTCTCGTACGCTTCCGGGACCGTGCCACAACTCTCGCAGTAAACGATCGGCACCGGCGCACCCCAGAACCGTTGGCGCGACACGCCCCAATCGCGGATGCGATAAGTCACAGCTCCGCCACCAAACCCTTCGGCCTCGGCGTGGTCAGCCATCTCTTTGATTGCTGCTTCGGATGTTTTACCTCCCCAATGATCGCTATTGATCAGAACGCCATACTCCGTAAACGAATGCGGCATGACACCTGA
>JBGTLE010000054.1:0-5420 GCA_041744295.1 Pyrinomonadaceae bacterium
CCAATGATTTGCCGGTTTTTCCGCTCTGGTTTTACACGATGGACAAGGGAGATTATTCGATCCTCAAACGCTTCGTCGAAAGGCGTTACAACCAATTCGGCGCCGGAATTTCCGTAATGACTCTCGTAACAGATATCTCGTCTGGAGTCAGCAAATCACGAAGACTGCAAATTCAAAAGGAAGCGAAAACCGCTTTGCTCGGCGACATTGTTAACTTCCCGATCTCTGAGATGGGTGATGTATTTGGAAACCCCGATGTTGGTGATGCTTATCGCTCGCCGATAAAAACGGATGTTCCGACTCTTTTTGTGAGCGGAGTGCTTGATAACAACACTCAACCTTTTCAAGCAGACGAAGTGCGCAAGACTTTCAAAAACAGCACGCATCTCGTCATCGACAATGCAGGCCACGAAAGTATGCTGGTTGACCCACAAGTTCAACAAACAATGGTGCACTTTTTGAGAGGTCAAGACGTAAGTAAAGTGAAGATCGCGTTGCCGCCGCTGAAGTTTGAACCTCTGCCTTGATGGCCTCAGTCCGTGTAATGATGCTGCGTAAGAGTCCATGAGGTCAGTACCACCTCGCGGTAGCGGATGGGTTTCTTTTTTTATTTCATAACCACTCATTCCCACTATCCCCTCAAGCTTGACCTCTCTCGCAGCCAGAACCAAACTGAGAAAACCGATGAGGTAAAAGGCGTTTATCGGACACTTAACCGCCGGCGATGGCACCGATGGAGGGGAAAACCACAGTGCTGCTAGTGAAGTGAGAGGAGGTTCGCGTTTGGCACAGGATCAGCAGACACTCAATCGGATCACGCTTTTTGTGAGACCTCGACGGTGCCTGGTGGCATCAGCATTACTGGCGGTTTTTCTGGCAGGCTGCAATGGCCGTACACAATCAAATGGAGTCGCGGCTCCAGCCACAGTCTCACCGGAGGTAAATGCCAACATGCCGTTACAACAGGCAACCAGCACTTCTACCGCATGCGAGGTGACCAAACCGAACCGCAGCATACCACCTGGAGAGCGCCCCAACCCCGACCATCACGGGAACGGGCAATTGTGGACCAAGTTATGGCCTGAAGGCCGCGTAATATTTAAGCCCGGCGGCGAGGGTTTCATACTCGAAGATGGTTCATTATCGATGAAGTGGATGTGGTGGCGAGGCGTCCGCGGTAAATTGACTATAGAAGGGCGCAGGCTGGACGCGACTGGCCCACAATTGCGTTCGGTCATCCCGGAAGGCTACGGTGATACCGGATTTCAAGCCAGCGGGCTGACTTTCCCAACAGAAGGGTGCTGGGAGGTGACAGGGAAAGTCGGTGAGTCGAGCCTCACATTCCTAACTCTTGTAGTCAGGATTAGAGAGTCCAAGTAAGTCCAAGTAGCGAATCTTCGTGGGAGAAAGTACCAATTGGACGACTCGAGCTTTCGGGGGAATAAACGTCATGCGCGTGTTGATGCTCTCGCGATCTATACATAATCCTCCTACACCCGTAACGGGGCGGATATTGATGAGAAGATTGGCGAGCTTTTTCACCAGCTCAACCAACATGAAATCAGACCCATGAATCACAGCCAACGCTCACGGCTTCTCCCGCTTCCATCAACGACTAATTTTCAGCTTTAATCTCAGCTTCTACGAGTTTAGTTACGCAGTCTCGCTGTTAGGAAGGTGATGGACCGCGACAAACTAAAGTTTACCGGACACTCACCCGCCGGCGATGGCACCGATGATATAAAAGGCCTCTGCTCCCGACGCGATTTCGGTAGGCAGCGGATCGTCAGGCGACTCGTGCGTTACATCCTCGCCGCAAGCAAAGAATCGCAAGAACGGCCGGCGCTCTCCTGAGACGTGCTCGAGAATCGTCCCACGCAACATCGGATACTGCTTCTCCAGCGCAGCGAGGATCGATCGCCGTGTCACTTCCCCGTTCACTGCCAGCATCACATCGCCTTTAACGCCCGCGAGCGTTCGCAAATGCGCCGGCATTGCCACGCGAATCATCCCCACGTTTGGACCTCCACTGAAAGCACCGCCGGAAGATCTCGAACAATCGGTGCCCAGGTATCGCCACCATCGGGCGATGCATAGACCTGTCCTCCCGTTGTGCCAAAGTACACACCACACGAATCAAGCGTGTCGACTGCCATCGCATCGCGCAGCACATTCACATAACAGTTTTCTTGCGGCAGCCCGTTAGTGAGAGCTTCCCATTCGTTGCCACCTGTGCGGCTACGATAGACGCGGAGTTTCCCATCGGGCGGAAAGTGTTCACCATCGCTCTTGATCGGCACGACGTAGATCGTTTCGGGATCATGCGCGTGAACGTCAATCACAAATCCAAAGTCGCTCGGCAAGTTTCCGCTGACCTCATGCCAGGAGTCACCCGCGTCGTCGCTGCGCAAAACGTCCCAGTGCTTCTGCATAAACAGCGCATTCGAATTTGCAGGATGCTGGGCAATGTGATGAACGCAGTGGCCCACCTCTGCGTTTGGATCGGGAATGTATTGTGAATGAAGTCCCTTATTGATCGGTTTCCACGTTGTGCCGCCGTCGTCACTGCGAAATGCACCCGCTGCCGAGATTGCTACAAAGATCCGTTCGCGATTCTTAGGATCCAAAATAATCGAGTGCAGGCACATCCCTCCGGCGCCCGGTTGCCATTGAGCTCCGGTGCCATGGCCGCGCAGTCCGGGAAGTTCGGCCCACGTTTGACCACCGTTGGTTGACTTGAACAAGGCGGCATCTTCAACGCCGGCATAGACCGTGTCTGGATCGTCGAGGGAAGGTTCAATATGCCAGACTCTCTTGAACACCCATGGCTTTGCCGTACCGTCGTACCACTGATGCGTTGTGAGCGGTTTGCCGGTTTCAGCCGAATCATCGTAGACAAACTTGTTACTTTCGCCGACGGGCATGCCCTCAGGTGTTGTCGTGGGCTCGCCAGCCGGCGTACCAGGTTGGCACCACGTCTGGCCGCCATCATCTGAGCGTTGAATAACCTGGCCGAACCAACCGCTGGTTTGCGAGGCGTAAAGGCGGTTCGGATCAGCAGGCGACCCTTTGAGGTGATAGATCTCCCAACCGGCAAAAAGAGGTCCACTCACGTCCCACTTTTCCCGCTTTCCATCTGAGGTAAGAATGAATGCACCCTTGCGCGTGCCTACGAGTACTCGGACATTGCTCATCTTTTGCTCCTTTTACGCTCTCCTCATCTTAGATATTGGTGCCTCTAGCTATAAGTCGAACGGCGGCTCCCGAAATCGACAGAGGGATGAGGTCAGTACCACCGCGCGGTAGCGGGTGGGGGATCGACAATCACTCAACCATCGCTGCATGAGGTCAGTACCACCGCGCGGTAGCGCCGTAGGTCGACCGCACCATCGCTATCAAATGCTATGGACGAAGCTCATGAACAACCAACTTTCATCCTTCATCCTTCCGCCTTCATCCTTATTGCTTACTGCTCGGTCAACTTCTTCAATGCTTCCTTCGCGCTTTCCATCGTTGGATCGATCTCTAGTGCTCGCTGGTAATTCTCAATCGCCTTTTCTTTGTCACCGCGCACTAAGTAAGCTTCACCGAGGCTGTCGTACACATTTGCTGATTGTGGATACGCTTCAACGTTAAGCTTCAACACCTCAATCGCCTCGTCTACTTGTTTCCTCCTTAAGAGGCGGTAGCCGAGTGCGTTGATCTCAGACTCAGCGACATAGATATCCGGGTCCGCGACACTCTTCAGGCTGCGGAACTCCGCAATCATTGCTTCGACGCCTTTTTCGCTAAGCGTCTTTGATAAGACATCCGTCAACGACCTCGCTTTGACGTCAACAATCTCAACCACAAAGATCAACGTCGCATCAGGAGGAATTACGTTGCCGGCGCCTTTGGTGCCGTAAGCAATTTTTGCGGGAATCACCAGGATTGCCTGATCGCCTACTCGTAGTTTCGCAATTCCTTCGTCCCATCCCTTGATCACTTGTCCGACACCCAGTTTGAATGCAAACGGCCCACTGCGATCACGCGAACTGTCAAACTTCACGCCGTTGGTCAACGTGCCGGTGTAGTGAATGACGACCGTTTCACCCGTTTTAGGTTGACGGCCCGTTCCCTTTTTTGTGATCAGATAAGTTAGCCCGGAAGGAGTGGTTGTCGCCGCAGGCGCGACTTTAGGAGTTCGGCTTCTGGGACTTCGACGGCGTTTGGTTTGCGCGTCTACCTCGATAACGTAGCTGGAGAGCAGACAGAGAGAGAATAAGGCAACGGCTAGTTTCCTGTTTTTCATAGGGGAACGGCTCCGCAGAATTGATTTTTAGTTATTTTTAGTTAGGACAAATCTATCACATCCAGAGATGGCGGAAGTCAGTACCGATACGCGGTAGCATCGGGTGAGTTTTGCAATCAGTGCTCTGTGACTGTAGAGCTTTGACCCGACGCTACCGCGTTTCGGTACTGACTTCATCCGAGTCAGAGTCGAGCCTGCTTGGTTTGTGTAAGGCACAACCTCTCATTCACCCCAACCTTTCAGGTTGGGGACTAACGGACCGGGGGCAATGCTGAAACCATTTCAATGGTTTCTCTCGGACCGCCAGTCCAACCCGTATTCTTAACAAACGCTTCATACTCTTCTGCATAGGTGCGTTTGCGATGATGTTCCTCTTGGTTCGCAATGTAACGCGCCACTCGAGCAACATCAGAGTGCGACACTGAAAAGGCTCCGTATCCCAAGCCCCACGCAAAGCGTCCTTTTATTATTTTGTTCTGATTGATCCAATGCGATGAGCCTCCCTTAAAGAGGTGGATAACTTCTTCAATGGAATAACGTGTCGGAAGATCAATTAGTGCGTGAGTGTGCTCGGCATTGAAGTAATTGATCTTCATGTTGATTCCTTTTTGCAGAGAATAATCGGTGAGAAACGTCGAAGCTTTCGCCGCCGCTCGCTTGTCGAGCATTGGTTCGCGATTGAGTGTCTCCCAATTTAGATGTATCCAGAGGCGTGAGTAAGAGTGAGTAGACACGTGAGGTCTCCTTTTGTGTGAGGTTCGGTGCCAAACCATTAAAATGGTTAAAGCAGTATAACCCGACCTGCCACCCCAACCTGGAAGGTTGGGGTGAATGAGAGGAGTTGAGTGTTACTGCAAGTTTTTCAGTCTCTGATCTCTTTGATCTCTGTAAATGAATGCGGCGTAAAAGTCATGAGGTCAGTACCAGCTCGTGGTAGCGGGTGGGGCGCACCAACGCGTCCTTCGGGGTTTATGCTCGACTCAACACAACACCCCACCCGCTACCGCAAGGTGGTACTGACCTCATGACCTGCCTATCAAACTTACATCGCGGCCAAATTCATGCCAAAGGCGAACTTCCACGCATCGCCGTCCTTAACATAAATTGACACGCCCCAGATATCCGTCCC
>JBGTLE010000055.1:0-5979 GCA_041744295.1 Pyrinomonadaceae bacterium
GCGGAAATCGAAGCGTTGGAAAAGAAACGCGAGAAGTACACAGCCATCAAGCAAGGCATGATGCAGGTACTCTTAACAGGAAAGACGAGATTGATTTAGGGGTCATATTCGATGAGACATCCAGCCGCAGAGGACGTATACAAATTCTACCTTCAGTTTCTAAACGATTTCCTCCTTCAGGGAAATAGTTTCCTAACCAATCATTCATCCATACTCAATCAGCAAAACATACCTGAATCCACGGATAAGGTTTGAAGAAACATAGAAAATAGCCTCCAGAGGTGCTAGAAATAGGGTTTGCGTAGACCTTATCTCTAAAACATGGAGGCACCCAACAAGTGAGTACGAGTAATGTAATCGGTCGGGTGGGAAAATTCAATGTCAGCTTTCGCGATACTACACTCAGCAGTCATGCGGGGATGGTCTTAATCAAAGAGTTCGCTGACGCTTTAGCTGTCCCACAGGTCATCAATGACGAACTGAGCGTCAAGACAAGACAGCGGGGTTACTCGGAGTCGGAAGCCGTGCTGGGATTAGTTTACAACCTGGTGGCCGGCGGAGACTCATTGAGTGACCTGGAGGTGTTGCGTGGTGACCCTGGCACGAAAGAGCTGCTCGGAGTTGAAGAGATCATCGCGCCGACGACAGCGGGCGAGCATCTACGGAAGTTCTCGATCGGAGACATCCGGGACTTGCAGCGGAGCAACCGCACATTGCAGCACCAGGTCCGCCCACATCAGCAGACTAAGACCTGCACGATGGATCTGGACTCCTCGATCTACGAGCAAGCTTCTAAGAAGAAGCAAGGCTCGCGGAAGGCCTACAACGGGGAGGTGGGATATCATCCGCTGTTTGCGTTTTGGGAGGAAGAAGGCGAGTTGATTCATAGCCATTTACGACGTGGCAGTGCTTACACAGCGAGCAAGGTGGTGTGGTTCATGCACGAGGTCTTGCAGCGAGTGCCCGCCGCAGCAGAGCGATTTGTCCGCGCCGATAGCGGATTTTATAGCAAAGAGGTGGTCGGATTTTGTGAAGCGACGGGGCTTCTCTTTGGGATCACCGCCGATCAGACAAGGCCGCTGGTGGCAAAGATTACAGGATTGGCGGAAGCAAAGTGGCAGGATTTGGAGAAGTATGGCGTGGCGCAGGTCGCCGATTTGCGGTACAGATGCGTCGGGTGGAAGAAGAGTTATCGCTATGTGGTGAAGAGAAATTTGATGGAGAATAAGAAGGGAGAACTCTACTTTCGCTATCATGTGCTGGTCACGAATGATAACGAACGAAGTGCCGCCGAGGTGCTCGTCTGGCATCTGCAACATGCCAACATGGAGAACCGGATCAAGGAACACAAAAGCGGGTTTGGGTTAGAGAAGATGCCAACGCAGCGGTTTCATGCCAACTGGGCATATCTGTTGATCGGACAGATCGCGTTCAACCTGGTCGCGTGGTTCAAGAAGATGGTGCTGCCGACGCACTACCATCAATCAACGATCAAGACGATCAGACATCAGGTATTGAATGTGGCGGGCAAGATCGTCCAGACGGGAAGGAAGTTCTATCTTGTGATATCGGATCAGTATCGCTATCAGGATGTGTGGGAGCACGCCATCAGGAAACTGGCAGCGCTCGGCACTGTCTAATTCTTATCCGTGGATTCAGGTCACTTTTAAGAAGACTGCGGGACAAACCGCTCGATTATTAGCTGGGACTTGTGATTATCTTGTTTGGTATGCGAAAGACACAAAGGCAGCAAAATTTAGAACTTTGTACAAGTTGCGACAGCTAGGGGATGAAGGAGCAGAGGCTTACACCTCTATAGAGTTAGTAGATGGAACTCGTCGTAGGATTACATCAGATGAGACATTTAACGCGCAGAAACTACCGAAAGGAGCGAAACCTTTCCGATTGCAGTTGCTCACAAGTCAGCGCGAGGGTCGTCCTTCTGGGCCGGGCACAGCAATGCACTATCCTGTTCACTTCAACGCAAAAGATTTCTTCCCTGAAGGTAGTCGCGGGTGGACAACAACGGCTGAAGGTTATGAAGCGCCTCATTGAAAGAGGGAGGATCGCGCAGCAAGGAAGCGCCTTAGCCTATATTCGTTACTTGGACGACTTTCCCGCTGTTCCTTTGACGAACCTTTGGAACGATACTCAATCCGGTAGCGGTATGGATAAGGTTTACGTCGTTCAAACAAACACAAAAGTCATTCAGCGTTGTATGTTGATGACAACAGACCCCGGCGACTTAGTTTTAGACTTTACCTGCGGTTCGGGAACGACCGCCTTTGTCGCCGAACAATGGGGCAGGCGTTGGATAACCTGCGATACGTCGCGTGTCGCGCTCACGCTCGCCAAACAGCGTTTGATGGCGGCGACGTTTGAGTATTACCAACTCGCCAAACCCGAAGAAGGCATCGCCTCCGGCTTCAAATACAAAACCGTTCCGCACGTTACCTTAAAATCAATCGCCAACAACGAACCGCCCGCACAGGAAACACTTTACGACCAGCCTTTGCCCGATAAAAACATTGCTCGTGTCACATCGCCTTTTACCGTTGAGGCCGTCCCCGCGCCCTTCGTCCAGCCTTTGCACGAAGCGACCGCCACCACGCCCTCGCCCGCCGATAATTCGATTGCACGTTCGGGCGAAACCCTGCGCCAGGACGAATGGCGTAGCGAACTGTTGAGAACCGGCATTCGCGGGCGTCGTGGCGAAAAGATGATGTTCTCCCGCGTCGAGCCGTTCGCTGGAACTCGTTTTCTCCATGCCGATGCGGAAGTGATGAACGAAACGGGAGATGAAACGTCTCGTGCCGTCATCTCATTCTCGCCCGAACACGAACCGATGCCGCCCACCCAGGTTGAACTCGCGTTGAGGGAAGCAAACAAACTTTTCCCCAAACCGAAGTTCGTCATCTTCGCCGCATTTCAGTTTGATCCCGTTGCCACCAACAACATCGAGCAAACCAACTGGCAAGGCGTTCAGCTTCTCAAAGCGCAGATGAACGCCGATTTGCTCACCGACGATCTGAAAAAGGGCCGTTCGAGCAACGAAAGTTTCTGGCTCATCGGTCAGCCCGACGTGCAACTACGCGAAGCCGGAACGAACGAAAAAGGCGAGAAACAGTTTCAAGCCGAAGTGCTCGGCTTCGATTACTACAATGTCAAGGAAGGCGCCATCGAATCCGGCGGAACGAACCGCATCGCCGTCTGGATGCTCGACACGAATTTCGACGGCAGAAGCATTTTCCCCCATCAAGTCTTCTTCCCGATGGCGGGCGACAAAGACGGCTGGGCGCGTCTTGCCAAAAACCTGAAAGCCGAAATCAACGAGGAACTCATCGAAGCCTATCGCGGCAATGTTTCTTTGCCGTTCACCATCGGCAGTAACAAAAGCGTCGCCGTCAAGATCGTTGACGATAGAGGCATCGAGAGTTTGAAACTGATTGATGTGGTGTAAAATGTTTTGTCGCCGAAGGCGACGAATTCAATAGCGTCGGGTGTAACCCGACGTGTGACGAATGAGCAATCAACCCGTCCCTGAAGGGGACGAAATAACGGCGATACGTTCGACGCTTTCAGCGTCGAAATGATTTTTCACATTAACGTCGGGTCGCACCCGACGAAAGACGTAAGATGAATGTTCCGACCCTGAAAGGGTCGAATTTCTCTCGTTAAGAGTCCGACCCTTTCAGGGTCGGCGATAATGTACGGTGCGCGTTCCGGTGGCGATGCCACCGGCTATTGAATCATTCCCCTTCGGGGAATTTGGCATTGAATCATTCCCCTTCGGGGAATTTGACATCTCAAACTTCAAAAAAACACGATGGCGCAGACATTGGTTAGTTTATTAGTCCATGTTGTCTTCTCGACAAAAAACAGAGCTGATTTGATTACGTCTGAAGTTGAACCTGATTTATTTGCGTACATCGGCGGAATATTGAATAACAATCACTCGAAACTACTAGCCGCCAATGGCACGATGAATCATATTCATTTGCTCGCCTCACTTGGCAAAACAATTTCATTGAGTGAATTAGTTGGCGACATCAAGCGCGGCAGTTCCGTATGGATTAAAAAAGAAGGCTCGGAGTTTAGGAATTTTCATTGGCAAGACGGCTACGGCGCGTTTTCAATCGGTCAGTCGCAAGTCGAAGCGGTTATGAGATACATTGCCCGGCAGAAAGAGAAACACGCAAAGAAAAGTTTTGAAGATGAGTTTCGCGGATTTTTGAAGAGCTATGGAATTGAATACGACGAGCGGTACGTTTGGGATTGATCTTGAAAATTCGCAAAGCGAGTATTTTCAACAGAAATACCAACGTAAGACACAAAGAATTTCGTCCCTTACAGGGACGGCTTGCATGTCTGTTTGATGTTGTCGGGTTACACCCGACGCTATTAAATTCGTCGCCTTCGGCGACAGAACTCTGAATGTAAAGTCTCCGGGACAATATCGGATTTGCAACACCAACAAATTCATGCCATCAGGAATTGACCATTTAATAATCAACCCGCCCTACGAAGAACCGCGCCAGCACTGGGAATATAACCACGAGCGCATGGCTTTTGAGCTCGCGGAAGGCAGGCGTCCGTCGGGCTACACGGTCGCATCAACTGAGAGAAGGCTGGTCAATGATCCCGGCGTGTTCGTCCAAATCCCGCTCGTCAATCAAATCCGCCGGCGCGTCACAGAGTGGCGCGAAGACGGTTATACGGGTGTTTCCGGCATCACCAAACAACTGCTCGAACACTGGCACGACAATGAAGCGCGAACGAATCGCTTTTTCTTCTGCCAGCTCGAAGCCATCGAAACCTTAATCTGGTTCGCTGAAGCGCCACAAGCCGAAAAAGTCGGCATTGATGTACCGAACGACGGCGGCGAACTCACGCGCATCTGCTCGAAGATGGCGACCGGAACAGGCAAGACCATCGTCATGGCAATGCTCATCGCGTGGCAGTCGCTCAACAAAATCAATTATTCAAACAAGAAAGGCTACGCCAAAGATTTCCTCGTCGTCGCGCCTAACTTGACTGTCCGCAGCCGTTTGAGTGTGTTGGTCCCAGCGGGCGCAGAAAACTATTACGACGCTTTCAACGTCGTGCCGCTTGGGCTTCGAGAACAACTGCGTCAGGCCATAGTCGTGATTCGCAACTGGCACGCCCTCGCCTGGGACACGGAAGAGAAGATAAGGAAGAAACGCTCGGTTGATAAACGCGGCGCAAAATCCGATGAGGCACACGCCCGCGAAGTCTTGGGCGAGTTGGCGAACTCAAAAAATTTCATCGTTATTAACGATGAAGCGCATCACGCCTGGCGCATTCCCGCCGGAGCGAAGTTGAGTCGTGAAGAGAAGAAAGATGCCGAAGAGGCGACCGTGTGGATCGGCGGACTCGACCGCCTCAACAAAGCGCGCGGCATCTCTTGTGTATATGATTTTTCCGCTACCCCTTTCATACCTTCGGGCAAAAACTCAAGTTCGGAAAATCTTTTTGGATGGATCGTCAGCGATTTCGGTTTGACCGAGGCCATCGAGTCTGGTTTGATTAAACCCCCCCGCGTCGTTATCCGCGATGACGGGCAGCTTAACGCAGACTACAAATCCAAATTTTACCATCTCTACAACGACCCCGAAGTTAAGACGTCACTCAATAAAAAGGGCGCGTCGGAAAGCGAAAATTTGCCGCAGTTGGTTGAAAATGCCTACGCGCTTCTCGGTAAAGATTGGCGCGAAACGGCACAGGTGTGGGACGACGCGGGCATAAAAGTTCCGCCCGTATTGATTTCTGTAGCCAATCAAACCGAAACTGCCGCGCGCATCAAATATGCCTTTGACCACGAAAACATTTTGATCCGCGAATTGTGCAACGCGGAAAAGACATTGCACATTGATTCAAAAGTCCTGGAGATTGCCGAAGCATACGCCGAAGATGAAACAAGCGCGGTGACCAGGACAACAGACGAAGACTCCGAAGCCG